>NZ_JBBMEK010000020.1:0-25884 GCF_040096555.1 Coprococcus intestinihominis
GCATGCCTCTATTGTATCATGCTTATGTGTATTTGGAATTTCTCATTTTGGCTTGTACTATTTATATTCTAGCACCAAGTGTGGAATTTGTGAATACAAAAATTTATGTGGTGGAGCATGTAGGGGACGAGCATATCTATTTACAGGCGATATGAAAAAAAGAGATCCTTATTGCTTAGCAGCAAAACGATTTTATGATAATCTTTTTGCACAATATACAAGTATATAGTTTTTATAATTATATAAATTTCTGAGAAAGGAGGACGTAAGTATGATCTTTAAGAGTGGGAAAGCAAATGCAGGTTGCTGGTCTTTTGGTCCTGTATTAGGATTATGTGCAGGATACGGAAATAAAAAGGGCTGGTAAGAATTATGACAGCAAGAGGAGGGGGAGGTTAAACTTCCCCTTTTTCTTATTAGGAGATATAAGTTATGGATAAAAAAGAAAAATTACTTATAGAAATAGTTTGTATTATTGTTCTGAGTAACTTTTTATGTATGTTTTGCTTTTTATTCTTAAATTTGGCTTTTCAAGGAAATATGGAGGAGCTGGCAAGTATTTTGTCACTCGTTATCAGTTTTGTGATTATGCCATTTTATGTACTAAAAAAGCAACATAATATTAAAATCTCAGAAATAGGAATAGCAAAAATTGGTATAACAGATAGTATTTTTTTAATTAGCGCTGTGATTTTTAGTGTTTTCTTATTTATAACAAAAGGAAACTTGAAGATTTTTACTGAAGTTGTAAGTCAACAACTATTTGTTAGTATATCTGAAGAAATTTTAATGAGAGGAATTATTTTTTACTTATTATCACAGTTGTTTCGTAAAAAATATTATGTGGTTATTGTCAGTGCTATAATTTTTGGGTTTGCACTACATACGGGAGGAGATTTCTTAAGTAATTTAGTGTATAGATTTCCAGCAGGCATAATACTTGCTGTATTAAGGATATATACAAAAAAATTATACCCGCCTATGGTGGTACACTTTATGTATAATTTGTGGTGCATATATTTGTAAAGAGAGGTAGAAAAGATGAGGAAAAATATTATTTTATGGATTTTAGAAATTGCATTAGGAGTATTAGGGAGCATAGCAGTATTTTGGGGATATTCATCAATGAACATTTTTACACTATATGGAGTACTGTTTGTACCAGGATTACTAACAGCAGCCGTATATTTATATTTAATTAAAAGTAAGAAAGTAAGTAAATTACGTGGGAATAGTTTATACATTTCAAGTATGATATTTTCGCTTATTGCAACGCTGGTATTTGGAGTAGTTGATGTCGTTTTACGATCTAAGAATGATATGTATGAAACTATTATAGCAAATACAAGAAATGTATTAGATGGAGAATATTTGATTATAAAAGGAAATAGTAATTTAATGGACTATATCTTTATCTTTGTATTTATTTTTCTGATATTCTGGTTTATAGGAAAAGGGAATAAGATAGATGAAAAACGAATTGAATGTTAAAAAGTTTTGGGAATTGTTAAGAAAATACCTGCCACTTAAAAAAAACATAGGTATATTGCTATTTTTAATATTTAGTCAAGTTTTTTGTACATTATATATGCCTATAGCAGTAATGAATACTATAGATATTAGTAGTGGAAATTATTATGAGTGGAAAAAAATTTGTTGGATTGCTTTTATTATTTTGCTACAAGTAATATTTTCGGTAGGAGTGTTGTATTTGATGTCTTGGATGGCTCATAAAATTATTATGCAATTGCGTGATGATTTATGGAGTAAAGTTTTGCATTTACCAATTGAATATTTCGATAGAACAGAAACAGGCGAAATAATGAGCAGGATAACAAACGATACTATGGTAATTAGTGAGTTTATAACGAATGATTTTTTGAGTGCAATTACAGGTGCTATATCTATAATAGGCTCTATAATTTTAATTTTTGCAGTTGATTGGAAAATGGCAGCAATTATGGTTGGATTAGTTCCAATAACAGTTTTTGCAATTAGTCCTTTAAATAAAAAATTATATAGGATTTCAAGAGATTTTCAAAATAAGACAGGAGAATATCAGGCGAGAATGAACAATGTTTTAACTAATATTCGGTTAGTGAAAACATGTATAGCTGAAGAAAAAGAAGAAGAAAGAGGAAAATTATTAACGAAAGAGTTATTTAATATAGGTATTAAAGGTGGAAAGATAACTGCTTTAGTTCAACCTTTAACAACAATGTTGATCTTCCTTTTACTAATTCTTATATTTGGATATGGAAGTGTGAGAGTATCAAATGGGAGTTTATCGGCGGGAAGCCTTGTTGCAATTATATATTATCTTTTCCAAATTGCAACACCTTGTATGGGATTGACGGCATTTGTAGGTCAATTGAATAGAAGCTGTGGTGCGATGGAAAGAATTAGTAAAATTTTAAATGAAGAAATCGTGGAGAAAAAGATTAAAAAAGAGATTATAATTTCCGATCAAAAATGCAATTGTGGATTAGTATTAGATAATATTTCTTTTCGGTATTCAGATAGAAAGAATACTCTTTGCAGTATCAGTTTTTTCATTGAAAAAGGAGAGACTTTAGCAATTGTTGGAGAAAGCGGATCTGGAAAATCTACTATTTTTTCACTGATAGAGAGATTTTATGAACAAGACAAAGGGAATATTTATTATGAAGGAATAGATGTTAGGAATATACCTATGAATGATTGGAGAGGAAAAATAGCATACGTTCAACAGGAATCACCAATTATGTCAGGAACTATTTTAGATAATTTAACTTATGGGCTTGATAGCTATAATGAAAAAAATGTATTAAGTGCTTTAGAAAAGGCAGAGTTGAATAGATTTATTAGTTCATTGCCAAAGGGGTATAATACAGACGTTGGTGAACAAGGTGTTAAACTGTCGGGAGGACAAAAACAAAGAATTGCTATAGCACGTGCGATGATTAGAAACCCAGAAATATTGCTACTAGATGAGGCAACCGCAAATTTAGATAGTTGTACTGAAAAATCTGTTCAACGAGCATTAGAACGATTGATGTTGGGGAGAATAACTATAGTTGCAGCTCACAGATTTTCGACAATAAAATGTGCAGATAAAATTGTTGTATTACAAAAGGGAAGAATATGTGGAAGCGGAACACATGAAGAATTATTTAATAATAATGATATATATAGAAGACTGTTGTTAAATCAGATAAATGATGAGATAAAAATATAAATTGAATTTGGATGCAGTAATTATTTTAGAAAAGAAGGTGATTCCGATGTTCTAATTGATTATATAGACTAAAAGTATGAGGGAGGCGAAAGCTTTGAAAGAATATTTTAAGATTAAGGAATTGTTTATTGTAATAGGGATCGTAATGTGTATTCCATATATTCCATTAACCCAAAAGATAGAGAAAAATTTATTATTGTTAGGTTTTCCATATAAATTTTATTCTATCCATATAAATACTCAACAAATTATATCTATTCATTTTTCAATAGGCAATTTTCTTTTAAATATTATAATTATATATACGTTTTATATATTGTTTTTAAAATGCTACCGCAAAATATACAGGAGGTATAAAAATGAAGAATAAGAATATAAAAAAAGTAATTGGTATTATTATGATATTATGTACAATGTTTTTAGTGACTATTCCAGTATATGCTTCAAATGATGAAAATCAGTTTGAGCCAAACAAATATATTGAGCAAGAACTTAATACTTGGGCAGAAGCAAATGGAGTTGGGGTTGTTTTTGAAAATGTTTATATCTCACCTAGCAGGAGCGATATGAGCGTGGAAGAAATAGAAAAATCAGTAAAATCATATGTTAAAATGATGAAGAATGCTATGCAGAATATGGAGGTGAAACTTATAGAGCGCTCTAATATGGCAAGGGCAACAGGATCTTATACTGCAAGCGTAGAAAGTATGATTCCTGCAATCGGTTGGGGGTATATTAAACAAGATTTTACAGCTAATGTAAGTTCTTCTCGGATTTCAAGCGTTTCACTAGTAGGCAGTTCCTATGATACAGGTTTTACACTCGGCAGTTGGGAACCTAATTATTCTTGGACGGATATATCAAGCAATAAACAATTTGTACAAATTCACATGAAAGGTACTATTAATTATTTATGGGAAGGTTTGAATATATCAAAAGATTGTACATTTTTAGATACTTTTAAAGCCAGTGGTAGTAGCTTGGTTGAGTCTTCTTATTTGGATTGGCCAGATTAAAATTTATTTAAAAATAGTTTATAGTGATATGATATCTTTTTTGCCGTCAGCCTTTTGCAGGCTGACGGTATTTGAATGATTCAGTGCAGGAATTAGCAGAGTGTATCAAGCAACTGCTGGATATTTGTGAGAGGGCAGTAACAAGGACACTGGATATAGAAAATGATTATCGTACTATGCGGGCGGAACTGCAGAGCAATATCCGAAATCCGCTAAGCTGCATAAAAACAAGTTGCTTTCTAATTCAATTCACTTACAGAAAAGGAAAATATCCAATCTGAAAAGCTCCAGGAGTATCTTCAAATTATAGAAAGCAGCGGAGGATATAGAGAGTGCATTAAAATAACTGATAATTGAAGAAGTGCTGGACGGGGATTTTTCGTCCAGTATTTCTTTCTGGAATGAGAAAAGTTGAATTTACAAATCAAGAGGAGGCATACACATGAAGTATGTTTTTCCAGAATATAAAGAGAATGTAGTGTTGGGCAACGGGAAATTACAGTTAAATCCAATGTCCTATCAGGTTATCTACGAAGGAAAGGAGATAGACCTGACACCCAGGGAATTTGAAGTTTTATATCTACTGGCTTTAAAGCCAAACTGGGTAATGCCAAAGACAAATATTTATCATTCTGTATGGGGTATTCATTATCATGATGATCAGATACCATACAGAACAGTAGAATATGTGATATGGAAGATAAGAAAAAAGATGGGGCATGATATTATCGAAACGTTGGTCAATGTGGGGTATCGGTTGAAAAAGTTATAGTTTTTGGGAGATATAATTGAGATGAAATAGTATGTTATTATTAATGGAGGATTTATTACATGAACGGAAATAAGAAAAGTGCAAAACAGTATCACCAATCTGTAATTACTGCTTTAGAGAAAAAAGTAAATGACATGAAAGATTCCGCTTATTCAGGATTGTATAGTGAAATAGCATTTATCATTGGAATAGCAGTTATCATGATAGATACCTTTTTTCCACCAGAGGAAACGAAAGTTAATTGTGTATGGAAAATAATACTGATAGCTGTATCTATAGTCTGTATGCTTTATTTCGCCAAAAAAGTGAAAACAGTGAATGAAGTGGAAGAAGAGAAAAAGTTTTGGCCGAACTTTTTTATTCAATGGGCAACAAGTTTAGGATATATAAACATGCCTGTAGCTGCGATAGCTATTTTGGTAACCTTTGATAAGGGCAAAGCATGGACATTATTTATGATGGGAGTTGCTGTAATTCTGACAGGTTTAACTTTAATAGAAGCACTTGTAAAAACTTCTAAAATTTTAAAAAAAGAAAATGTTGGTAAGCGGAAATAAGATTGATTAAAAAAATTGAGGTAAAAGGTAGACGGTGTATTTGATATTATTTACATCTTTTTGTTGAAATTTGATAATCATTTTTGGTGATGAATATTACATCATTATTATTCCAATCTGCTGGAAAATACAGATAAAAGGATTATGGATATTTATCTTGAATTCGGATTTGAAAGCCAAAGGACGTTTAACCAGGCGTTTCAGCAGAAGTATGGGAGGACACCTAGCAAATATCGAAAAATATGGTGGGATAATTGAATATTATGAGAGTTGCAGAGAATATATAGGGAAATATTATTTGCGGTTTGAAAGAATTTGGAGCGGATATGCGATTTAGCGCATATCCGCTTTTGACATTGTAGAAAAGATTTTTGTTTTGAACGGTTACGTTGGTAGACAGTAATATTTTTATATGGAAGATGTGAAAAAATAAAACTATTAATATTCTAACAAAAATTACATAGACAGTCGATTTTATTACATGAATAAAATTTCAAGAAATAAAAGGTGTATTATCTAAAATGTAAGGAACAGAAGAAAATAATTCAACCATTTCAATTTAGAATTAGTATCTGTACTGTACAAAATTGATTTATGAAAGGAGAAATAATTATGAGTGAAATGAGAAATCCTATTACAAGAGAAGAAAACTTTAGCAATCCGGCTGGTAACGTTATGATGGAGCTGCAGGAAGCAGATTTAAACAAATTTGTAGCAGGAGCTGGTGAAACCAGAAATTCCGGCGGAGTTTTATGTACAAGTACAGCAGAATGCTATTTTGGTACTTTGCTGAAACCTTGCTGCCCTAAGAAATAAACACAGGTGTTGATAAAGAGGGTAAGCGTTAATTGAAGTTTGTGCAGTACAGATACGAATTGTGAGTTGAAATGGAAAGCAGAATGGGGTGTTTAAGAACATGAATACTGAGAGAGCATCATATTTTACAGAAAGAAGTTATACAACATCAGAAGCAGAAAATAAAAAAGATATATTTGAATATTGGAAAAAGATTTTAGGAGAAGATACATTAAGAGTTGCTGAGAAATGTTATGGTATTGATTTAGTAAAAGTTTTAAATTCTGAAAATTATGTATGTGAAAACAATCACGTGATGTCAGAAATGGAAAAGGTAAAAATAGAATTATTTGAAAAACCAATCAATTATAACTATTCCGGATTCAAAGGAGAAAAATTGGCATTTGATAATTTTTTTATACCTTTAATCAATTACGGAATAGACATATTAAAAAATGGAACAAGTCTTTTTTGGACGGATTCTATTATAGATACATACGCAAATACCTTATTAGAGAGATTAGGGAAGATCAGTCTTGGAATATTAATGTTTGAAATGTATCTTTGTAAGAAGACGGGAAAACTGAATGGAAGAAATTCAGAGGAAGAATACGATTATTATAATAATAATTTTTTAAGTAAGAAATCGTATAAACAGGAGCTTTTCAATATATATCCATGTTTACTACGTTCAGTTACAGAAACCGTAGAAAACTTATCTTCTTATTATGTACTTTTATTAGAAAGACTTAATAAAGATAAAAATGAAATTGCGAATAAATTTTGTGGAGGTTTAGAATTTAAAAATGTAGTTGAAATAAGTTCTAATATCTCGGATTCTCATAAAAAAGGGAATGGGGTAAGTATTCTTAAGTTGGATAATGGCACTAAAATTGTGTATAAACCACGTTCGTTAAAAATTGAAAAAGTGTATTTCGATTTTCTGGGAAAGATAAATGCTGGTTGTAAATATGAGATGTATGAACCAAAAATATTAGATTGTCAGGAGTATGGTTGGGAGGAATTTGTATATTATAAAAGTTGTAAAACAGAGGATGAAATCAGACGGTATTTTTATAGATTTGGAATATTGATTTTCGGTAGTTATATTCTTAATACAAATGATTTACATGAAGAAAATGTGATTGCCGCAGGAGAATATCCAATTATTATAGATGCAGAAACTATACTAGATAACCGTAGAAGAGGGAGAACAAATTCTGCAAAGGAGGAAATAAATTATATCCTTCATGAGTCAGTATTATACTCAGGTTTATTGCCACACTATAGGTTTTCAAATTTGGGCCAAGGCGTAGATATGAGTGCAATTAAAGGTAGTGAGGGAAAGGAATATCCTATAGTTATTCCTAAAATAGCGGATTTATGTACTTCAAATATGAGATTTGTATATGAACATCCTACAACTGGAGTAAATCAAAATCTTGTTAAATTAGATGGAGAAAATGTATCAGCATTTCATTATCTAAAAGAAATAAATGCAGGATTTGAAGATGCGTATAAATATGTTTTGGAGAATAAAGAAAAGTTTCTTGAATATGCCGACATGTTTGGTAATTTAAATATTCGCCATTTAGTTCAGGATACCCAAAGATATTCTATGTTATTACACACATCTTTTCATCCGGATTTTATGCAAGATGGAAGAGATAGACAAATGTTTTTGTGTAGTTTATTTAAACAGTATGAAGCTACACAAGGAGATAAAGGTGTTGTGAAATGTGAGATAAAAGACATGTTAAACATGGACATTCCATATTTTTATCTCAATACATCAGGTAAATCTCTTTTCGGATCAGAAGGTGAGAAAATCGAAGACTATTTTGAATATACCAGTTTGGAACACTTAAAGAAAAAGATAGTATTGTTAGATGAAGATGATTTAAAAAGGCAATTAATGTTCATGAATATTATTCTGACAGAGATAAACGAATTTCAGGTTGAGGATAAAAAGATAGAGCTTCAACAAATGAAAATGATTCCGCACAGAGAAAAAAATAAGGCTCATCTGTTAAAAGCTGTTCAGAAATTGGCTGATTCTCTTATAAAAACTGCTGTTTTTAATAAAGATAGAACAGAAGTTAATTGGATTGGTGTTACTCTAATAGGAAATGAAGATGACTGCTCATGGGATATAAGACCACTTGGTACCTATTTATATGAAGGAATGTCTGGGCTAGCAATTTTCTTTAACGCATTGTATGCTGTTGATCCCCAAAAGGAGTACCTTATTATACGCAATGCGATTGAAAAGGAATTATTTACATACACAGATGAGATGTGTGAACGAAATGAGGGAATAGAAAATGAAAGCAGTGGCGCCTTTGGTGGAGAAGCGTCTATAATGTACACTTATGAGGTACTGTATAAAATTACAAATAAAGAAAAATATTTGGATTATGCAAAAAAGCACTATAAAATATTAAAGAAAGCGATTACCAGAGATAACAGTTTTGATCTTGTCTATGGTAATGCAGGCGCAGTTATTACATTGATCAATATGTATCAGCTAACTGGAAATAAAGAGTATATCGCTTCGGCAGAAATAGCAGGAGATATAATAGTAAATGCTCAGGAAAAGGAAGGCTCTATTAAAGGCGGATGGAATGGAGATGGAAGAACTTCGCCGTTAGCGGGATTTTCACATGGAGCATCTGGAATAGTTTTAGCACTGGCAAAACTATGGCAGGTGACTCAGAAAGAGGAGTATTTATTATCACTGCTCGATGGCATTAAATTTGAAAATTCTTTATTTGTGAAAGAAAAAGGAAATTGGAAAGACGAAAGGGTATATGCAGGAGAAAAAGCATCTGATGGAGGAAGTTTTACCGTTGCTTGGTGTCATGGCGCTGCAGGCATATTGCTTAGCCGATCTAAAGTAAATGTCATATTGAATGGGCGGTATTCGGATTTGATAGAAAATGATATAAAAGTAGCAGTGAATACAATATTAAAAGAGGGAATTTTAGGAAACAATTGTCTATGTCATGGTAATTTAGGTAATACAGAAATTTTATTTGAATATTTAAAAGACCATTCAGATAAAAAGATAGAAAAATATTATGTAGATATTCGTGATATTATTGCTGAGAATGTATGTAATGGTGTATTTGATTGCGATAATGCGTATCTATATGGATATAAATTGCAAGGATTTATGACAGGACTATGTGGCATGGGATATTCTTTGCTGCGAGATATAAAAAAAGATTTACCTTGTGTAATTGCTCTGGAAGTCTAAAATGATAGTATTGGAAATAATAGAATTTATTATTTCCAATACTAATTTATTATACTAGGGAGGTGTATTTATGCACAAAAAAAGTGTGCCATTGATTCGCCAGATGGGGACAACAGACTGTGGTATAGCAGCATTGACAATGATCTTCCAATATTATAAATATAAGATAGATATTAGTGAATTAAAAGCTACAACAAGTATTGGAAGAAATGGTATGTCTTTAGCAAAAATGAAAGAAATTACGGAAGAACATAATTTTTCATTCAAGGCGTATGGAAACTACGAAACCGAAGAAAATTTGATAAAATGTTTACCGATTATCATGTGTTCAAAAGAAAATCATTATGTTGTAGTTGCGGAGAAAAAATATGGGAAATATATACTTTTAGATCCTTTAAAAGGAAAAGAAAAGGTTGATTATTCATATATTAAAAAGAATTTTTTAGATGTACTTGTATGTGTTCGACCAACAGAAAAGAATTATAAACGTGAGAAACGTGAGTCTTTTCTTATACCTATAAATAAAAGCAAATTATTTCTGGCAAGTATTCTAACGTTGGTTACACAGGGAATTATATTGATTCCACCGCTCATTATAAAAAAAATAGTCAATGAAATAACGTATGATACATTAGGCTTCAATTTTGTAAAATATGCGTTACTGATATTATCAGTGGCATTAAGTTATTTACTTGCAAATTTAGCTAAAAAAAGGGTAATACTTATTTTACAGAATAATATATACAAAGATACTATATTTTTAATGCTGAATAAAATATTTGATATTGATTTAAGTTATTTTGAAAGCCATTCATCAGGAGATATTGAAAATCGCTTTAATAGTGTCAGTGATATATACGAATTTATATCAACAGCTCTAATTTCAACAGTGATAGATGTGGTTACTGCTGTTTTTTGCGGAATAATGATGATAACACAGTCAATACCATTGTTTGCAGTTATAATAGTAATGACTGTTATACAGATAACAATAGTAATGATTTTAAATCAAAAAGCTAGAATAAAGGTTAAAAATTATATTGCAGATCAGAGTGCATTACAGGCACGAATGGTAGAAACTTTGACTAATATCCAGCAAATAAGGTGCATGAGAATAGAGAATATGCTGAGTGATAGTCTGAAACAGGATTATAAGCATTTAATTAAGAGATTACGTGAGCGTGTACAAATAAGTGATATTATGGAGTCGGTGGTGGGGGCTTTTTCAATAGCTTCTTCATTGATACTTTACGTTATAGGAGGATACTTGGTTTGTGATAATAGGTTGGAATTAGGAACGTTAATAGCCTTTGTCACACTTGCCGGATATTTTACAGGTCCATTTCAAACTCTATCTTTGGTGGTACCTCAAATTAATGTTTTAAAGGAAACAATGATTCGTTTAAAAGAGTTAATGAATTATAAATCTAACCGTAAAAATGGTACTCAGCATATTAATTCATTTGAGTCTATGGAAATGCAGCAAGTAACATTTTCTTACTATGGAAGCACGAAGCCAGATGTAGAGAATGTTAGTATGATGCTAAAAAAGGGGGAGAAGATAGCATTTGTAGGAAGTTCAGGAAGTGGAAAGACTACAATTACAAAATTATTATTGAACGTCTTTTCTCATTATCAAGGACAAATTTTAGTAAACGGGGAAGATATAAAACAAATATGCAAAGAGGATATAGATCGGATATTTGCCATAGTTACTCAGGTTCCAATGGCAATGAATGGAACAATTAGAGAAAACGTGGATATTACAAATACGTTGACAGATGAGGAAATATATCATTATTTAGATTTAGTAGAACTGAAAGATGATATAGAAAAATTCCCATTGGGACTTAATACATTTGTGGGAGAAAATGGACAGAACATTTCAGGAGGACAAAAACAGCGTATTGCTATAGCAAGAGCATTGGCACTGAAACCGGAAGTTATTATTTTTGATGAAGCCACAAGCAACTTAGATCCTCTTACAGAACGAAGAATATGTAATAATTTGAAACAACTACATATTACCCAGATTGTAGTTACACATAGACTGAATGCCATACAAGATGCTGATACAATATACGTAGTTGAAAAAGGAAAAATAATTGAATCCGGAACACATGTGGAACTACTTCAGTTAAAGGGCGCATATTATGATAGTGTAAATAATTAAGAACAGGTGAAAGTCAGATAATGGCTTTCACCTGTTCTTTTAAGAGATCTTTTCTTCATACGGATCAATATGTTCAATAGGTATCTCTAATATGACCTTTAAGCCATGAGGAAGTATATTTTCATATTTGATATTTCCGTTATGGGCGGTTAATATTTGGTAAACCAATTTTAGACCAAATCCATGAACAGACTCCCCATTTGAATTGTACATATTATTAGGAAAAATACCACTATTCATTTTTTCTATTTGTGTAGAAGTCATACCGCCACCATTATCAATGACGGAAATAATACAGGTATCATTTTCTTTTAAAATTTCAACTGTTATTTCACAACCATGAGGATTATGATTAATACAATTTTGAATTAGATTGCTTAGCATTCTTGAAAAAAGTTCCGTATCTCCTTTGATCAATACTGGAATCGTATCAGATGATGAATGAAAATCAAAAGAATATTTGTTGTCTATTGGTCCATTCATAAAGCCAATGATTACTTGGCGGGCAATTTCCACAGGAGAAAAACTGGTTTTTATTAAAGGCTGCATAGAGTATTCTAGTCTTGAAGTTAAATTTAAATCTGCGATTAGGCTACGGAGTTTTTCGCTTTGTTTACGAATTATACTTGCTTGTAGTTGTACAGGTTGCGAAGCATCTTCATTTTTTTCGATTTCAGAAGCATATCCCAAAATAATAGAAAGAGGTGTCCGGACATCATGCGAAACACCATTAATCCATTCGGCACGCGCCTGTTCTTTTTGTAGAAGATGTTTTCCAGCCTTATTTAGTTCAGCATTTATACTTGAAAGTTCACCTGTTTCTGAAAGGGTAATGGGTTTTCCCTGAGCAATAGAGTCAATACCGTCAATGATTGGCACTATAGATTTTTCTATTTTATGTGTATTACGCCAGAATAATATAAATATCAGTAATATATTAAAACAAATCATTAAAAAGATACCGACTATTAGGCTGTGAATATAATTAATATCTATTGAAAAATTGTATTTTGTTATACTATTAGGTTCGCACCCGATAACCAATAAGCCGGCAGAATGTTCTTGGATAAAAACAGGATATTCTTGTAAGTACCACCGACTAAACTTGGCTATTTGTAAATTTGAATAGGTTCTTGGCAATTCTTCGGGTAAAAATTTTTCCCAAATGACATTTCCTTGTTCGTTTAAAATCATCGCCCAGGCACTTTTATTTTTTAGAATATTTTCTATATAATCAGTAGAAGAAATTGTTCCATCTACATTGAGCGTGATATTTTTGCTAATGGTTTGGACGGGTATATCTGGATCAGTAGAATTATTCCATGCCATGAGTAAAGTCCCACATATTAAAATAATATTTAGTACAAAAAATAAAATCAATATAATAAGGGTGGAAAGAAGATATTTTTTAAAAAAACGCTTGGCAAGCTTCATTATTTTACTCCTTTCACTAGCAATTTATATCCTAGCCCCTTAACTGTTAGCAGTGAAACAGGAGAAGAAGGATTTTTTTCGATTTTTTCTCGAAGATGCCGAATGTGTGTCATGAGGGTAGTTTCATACCCTTGCCACATTTCACCACAAGCAGTTTGGCAAAGAGTTCCTATTGTTACAATGTGATTGGCATTATCTACAAGTTTTAATAATATATTGTATTCTTTAGCAGTCAAAGGAATAATTTTATTTTCACGATGTATTTCTGCCTTATCAATATCTATAAAAGAATTTTCTAATTCTATAATTCGTTTCTCTGTAGGATAACTTCTTTTTAAAATAGCTTGAACACGTAACAATAGTTCTTTAGGCAAAAATGGTTTGATTAAATAATCATCTGCTCCCAATTCAAAACCAGAAAAACGATCTTCGGCTGCATCTTTGGCGGTCAGCATAAGAACCGGAAGTTTACTGAGGGCTCTGATTTCTTGCAATACCTCAAATCCGTCCATACCAGGTAACATAACATCAAGAATAACCATGTCAGGTAGAGTTTCTCTTATTATTTGTAAAGCCATTTCTCCAGATGTTGCGGTCATTATTTTTGTATAGCCTGCTCTTTCAAATATTGTTTTAATAAGGGTGAGTAGTTCTTGTTCATCATCAACGATAAGTATAAATTTATCATACATATATTTTTATCTCCTAAAATTTTATAGTTTAAATTATTATACATCTTGTGGAAAAAGAAGTATAGAGAAAGAGGAAAATCTCAAGGTTACCTCAAGGTTACTTCAAGGAAATCTCAATGTAGTTGGTATATAATTACAGTATAAAAAAAGGAGGTATAAAAAAATGAGTGAATATATTATTCAAACCAATAATTTAACAAAACAGTATGGAGAGCAAAAGAGTGTTTCTGCAATGAACTTGCATGTGAAAAAAGGAAGAATTTATGGACTGTTGGGACGTAATGGAGCAGGAAAAACGACTACAATGAAAATGCTGTTAGGATTAACAAAACCGACATCGGGAAACATAAAAATATTTGGGAAAAGTATGGAAACCAATAGTAAAGATATTTTACCGCATATAGGTAGTTTAATAGAATCACCAGGATTTTATCCTAATTTGACTGGGACTGAAAATCTTCGTATTTTTGCGGAGCTTAGAGGATTAAATAAAAGTAAGTGTGTAAGAGATGCTTTGGAAGTTGTCGGTTTGCCCTATCGTGATAAAAAGTTATTTGCGGAATATTCACTTGGGATGAAACAACGACTGGCCATTGCATTGGCAGTTATGCACAATCCCAATTTGCTGATATTAGATGAGCCTATTAATGGTTTGGATCCTATAGGTATTGCAGAGGTACGTTCGTTTATTAGAGAGTTATGTGATGTTCAGGGAAAAACTATTTTGATTTCTAGTCACATATTATCAGAGATAGAATTACTGGCAGATGATATAGGGATTATTGATAAGGGAATTTTACTTGAAGAAGAAAGTATGAAAGAATTGGCGAAAAAAAATAGTCGCTATGTCAATTTTATGGTATCGGATAGCCAGCGCGCAGCGGAAATTTTAAGAAAAGAATTTGAATGTGATGATTTTCAAATATGTGATAAAAATAGACTTCAATTATATAATACAACAATCCCTAGATCAGAAATTACTTATGTTTTTGTAAAGCAAGGATTGGAAATTACAGAAGTTCATTTATGCGAAGAAACATTGGAAGATTATTTTAAAAGGGTGACCGGAGGTGAAGGAATTGCTTAAATTAGTTAAGGTTGAATTTCAAAAACTGAAAAGAAAAAAGTTTATTCTTTTAGTAACTTTAGCTGCATTTATGTTTCCGCTTCCATTGGCTTATTTAATGACAACACCAGCTATGATGGAGCAATATATTGATAAAGCGGACGCATTTGACGGACTATTTAATATGGTATTGGGGTATGGAATCCAATTTTTATTACCCTGTATTATCGGAGTAGTAGCTGCTATGTTGTTTTTTATTGAACGTGATAATGATACATTTAAAAATATTAAAACAATCCCACTATCCAGTACGCAAGTAGTTACAGCAAAAATTATAGTGCTATTTATTATAGGCGTTGTATTTTGCATAGCATCAACGGTAGCAACAGTTCTGGTTGGTATGTTTACGTTAGATGTATACGGTTTAGGATACAAAATATTTCTGGCGGTTGAAACAGGAATATTTATTACCGCAGGAACATTACCATTGATTGTTATAGTGGTATTTTTTAGTCGTACTTATGTTTTCTCTGTTTTATTATGTATTTTTTATAGCGTTTTAAATATGAGTGCAACAGCACTTTTCGATGCATTACCAAAGACAATATTATGGTTACTTCCTACGCCGCTTACAACATTTTGGAGTGCTGGAGATATGAAAAGACATGGAATTAATATGAACCTTGTACAAATGAATGGATTAATTCCTTCAACTTTTCAAGTAATATTAATTCTTGGGATTATGGCAGGAATTTCAATACTATTAATTGACTGTTTGTACAAGAAAAGGGGGGAATAAAATTGAGGACTATTGTAAAAACAGAATTATTGAAATTAAAACGTTATCATATTATATGGGCGGGGATAGCTCTTATGCTACTCTCTGTTCTATTGACACTTTTTACTTCTATGGCTAATGATGGATCTGTATGGGATTTTCGATACTTAATAGAGCAGGTAATCAAAAATAATATGTCAATGATTTTCCCAATGTGCATAGCTTTGATTGCTGGATATATTATATCGCGGGAAGAAAAAGACGATGTTTTGAAGAATATTATTACCATTCCAATTTCATTTAAAAAGTTGTTGGTAGGAAAACTTATTGTATGTGCAATGTTATCAATATTATTTGGGCTTATTTGTACGATATTTACGTTAATTGCAGAGTGTATAGTTGGTTTTCCTGGATTTACAGTAAATTTGGTAATCCAAGGGCTAGTACAAATAACATTGGAAAATTTACTTTTGTATCTAGCGGTATTACCAATTATTGTTATAACAAGCAGACTATCAGGCGGCTTTATGATAGGTGTCATTGTTGCTTTTGTGTATGGATATGGAGGTATGTTTGCAGCAGGAAATATGACATTGGCTAATATATATCCTATTACTGCAAGTCTGGGATTAATTGGGTATAGAAGTTATGATACATCCGTACAATGGAGTTTTCCATTGTGTTTATGTAGCTTGATAATTATTGTCGCTATTTCTGTAATTTTAGTCGCAACAATGAAAGAAAAGGAGAACAAAAAAACTCGTACAAAAACAAAAAAAGTCAAACCAAAGAAAGGGTGGTTATAAGTGAAAAAAAGTTGTTTCTTTATTCTAATGTTTTGCTTGTTATTGTCTGGGTGTTCAAAAGAGGAGGTGTTGGAAAAATATAATGCAGTAGTCGAAAAGGTGGGAGAAGTACAATTAACCAATGATATAAACCTGCAAGGGAAAAGAGATTATGGGGAAGATTATTATACGGGGACATATCAAGCAGAGTACAAAAAATTTTCTGATACAGAATATCTTTTTGGAGGAACAACAATAGAAAGAGCGGCAGGGAAGCAGGTTGAATTGTTTTGTAACCTAGAAATAACAAAAGGAGAAGCTGAAATATTCATTATTTCTGGTAGCAATGAACCTAAAACTTTAATAAAAACAACAGGTACTTATGAAAATACAATAACATTACCAGATGGCAGTAATTATATCGGGATTGTAGGTAATGATTTTTCAGGAACAGTAAAAATAGAAGTGAAATAAAGATAGAAAATGCTAAAAATGGGTAAATTTGGAAGATACAGGTTTGGTTGCATTTTACTGTGGTAAAAAGTATATGAAGAGTGGAATGGCGGTTGTTTAATACTGCCATTCTTTTTTTTGAAAATGCCTCTATGGGAATTATTACACAGGGAATCGAAAAAATTACATGTAGATGGGATAGTACATTAAATATGGTAAAATATAATCATAATATGAGATCGGAGGTATATTCTATGAAGAAACTATTTAAAGTATTCAGCCTAATGCTGGTGGTGATAATGGCTTTTCCATTCTCTGTTATGGCAAGCGAAAATGACCAGCAAAGAAGTGATTTGATTGGTGCAGAAGAAAGGGATTTTGAAAAATTGATTGCAGAAATCCAGAACATTAAGGCTACTCACCCAGATTATTCAGAAGAAATGCTCATGTCTTTTTTGGAAGCCAATCATCAAGATGTGGAAAGGGGGATTATAGATATTTGGAATGCGCTTACAGATTCAGAAAAGAAACTATGTATTCGTTATCCTTTTGATGCCCTAAAGGTAAATAAAGCAAAAAATATTGCTACTTCGCAGACAGAGGCAAAATTTGGGACAAATGGTTTAGGAAATAGAAGTGATGCTTTTCGTCATGGAATTTGGAATGCTGAAATGACTGTTTTAATAGGAAAAGAAAGAGCAGAGTTATTTGCAACTGCTCATGAAGACAAAGATGTTACAGGAACAGAATCAGACGGATATCCAAAAACAGCACATAGAGATATGGACTTACATAACAATGAAGTGGGAAGAGAAATAGGAGAAAAAAATAAAGAAGCTTCTGAAAGTGAAATGGCGGATATTATTTATCAGGAAATATATTCCGCAACAACATCATTTATATGGCTACATGAATAAGATTTGAGCAGTGCGATTGCACTGCTCGTCTTCGTATTTTGCATATTTTGCGTAATTGATTACTTCTATTATTTGTATCGCTATGAATGAAATAGGGTAGCATGATAGTACAACATGATTAAGAGGTAGGCAATTATGGAAAGTCGTATTAAACAATTACGTGAGAAAAGAGGGTTAATACAGGAAATCCTTGCAGTAGAATTAGGGATAACACAGCAAATGTTGAGTAAGTACGAAAGAGATGTTACGTTAATAAAAGTAGATATTCTGAAAAAGATTGCTGCTTACTTCAATGTAACAACAGATTATTTGCTGGGAGTTTCAGATGTAAAAAGAGATTTGAATGGGCAGATGAAAATGAACGAAGTACTAGACGAATATTACGATTTAGTGGAAGTGTATAAAGAGTTAGATCCATGTGATCAGGAGATGATTTGGTCAATTATACAAATAGTAAAAAAAACGAGTGAGAAGAAAAAATCAGCAAACATGCAGAAGAGAGTGGAGTGAATGTTAAATATAGCAATTTGTGATGATGATATTCAAATAACTGGAAAAATCGAAAGACTTCTCCAGGATATAGCTAAAAGAAATTTTGTTGATACTGAAATAGAAGTATTCTGGAATGGAAAGAGTTTAGCAGATGCTATCGCAGCAGGTGAGAGGTATGATGTTATTTATCTGGATATAGAAATGGATAAAGAAGATGGTATTTCGGCAGCTAGAAGAATTAGAACATACGATAAAAATGTGCGAATTATTTATGTTACGAGCCATGAAAGTTATATGAGGGAATCCTTTGAGGTAAGACCGTTTCAGTTTCTTGTAAAACCTGTAACAGATAAAATAATGGAAAAGTGCTTTAAGTCGGTATATGAAGACATTAATAGTGAAGATTTTTATTTTCGCTATAGTTATCAACGTATGAATCATAAAGTACCAATCAAGGATATTTTATATTTTGAAAGCAACAAACGAAAAATATTTATTGTAACGGAACAAGAAATCCTTGAACTGTACGGAAAACTTAATGAGATTGAAGAAACCCTTAAAACATGTAAAATTTCTTTTTTGCGAGTTCATCAGTCTTTTCTGGTGAATTATAAACATATATCCGGACAATCTTATGATTCTGTAGTAATGGATAATGGACAAAAAATTTCAATCAGTGAAGACCGGAGAAAGATAATTAGTGAACAATATTGTTCTATGGAGGATACGTTTTATGTGGACGAATAGGGTATTAATGTGTGGGATAGATATATTGCTTTGCCTTTGGGCAGTATATTTATTCTTTTTTTATTTCGATATATTTTTTGCTCGTAAGAGAAAAAGGTATTTGTCGGTGATCGGTATAACGCTGTTCGTGATTTGGCAATTTGGAATAACAACGATTATTAGTTTTCCTGCCTACATCAATATTGCTGTGACGATTATGTTTACGTTTTTGGCAGTTATGATGACTTATGAAGGTAGATGGTGGAACAAAGGTGTATTTGTAATTACCTTTAATGCGATTTGGATGTTGATGGAAACCCTGTGCAACTATATTTTGCTAACATACTGCCCTCAATATGCTGCAGTTCGCCAAGTAGGCTCTTTCGTTTCAAAAATATTTTTTAATGCAGTAATTCTTGCATTAAAGAAAGTGTTCACAGATGATGATATTAAGGAATTGCCGGTCAGATACAGTATTTTACTTGTGTTGATCCCAACAGGAAGCATTTATATCATGAACAATATATTTATGCTTGGATTTGCAAATAATAATGGACGTACTCGTATAAACTCTACATTTACTGTACTTATTTTACTTGGTATGAACATATTGATATTTTATGTCTATATGAAGTTGGCTGATGATTTGCGGTTAAGGAGAATGGCAGCAGTATATGAACAGCAACTGGAATTATGCGAACGTCATCAGCAAGAAAGAGAACTTTCAATGTTGCAGTTGCGGGATATAAAACACAATATGAAGAATAATCTTATTTCCATTCTTGCTTATGCAGAAAATAAAGAATATGAAAAAATGACAGGTTTTATTGAAGAAATTATGGGAGAGGGCGGTATGGTGATTGCCTCAATATCGAATAGTGGGAATATTGTGATTGATTCACTTATTGGATATTGGTATGTAACTGCCCAAAACAAAAGAATAATTTTTAAAACGGATATTTGTATTCCGATGATAATGCCTTTTAAAGGAGCTGATCTGAGTCTGATATTGGGAAATTTACTGGAAAATGCAGTGGAAGCAGCAGAGAAGGTTGAAGAAAATAGATATATAAATGTCAAAATGAAATTTGATAAAAATAATCTATTATTGTTCGTAGACAATAGTTATAAAGGGAAGCTGTTAAAAACAAGAGATAACCGCTTGAAATCTACAAAGTCAGATGCAGAAAATCATGGAGTAGGTTTAGCCTCTGTGTATCGGGCAGTAGCAAAATATCATGGATCAGTGGTAATAGAGGATTCAGAACCAGGAAAATTTAAAATTCGGATAGTCTTATATAGTAATGTGCAGGAATAATTACATGAACACTCGAAATAATTACATAAAAAATAATGAGAAAGGAAAGAATGGTAAAATGGAAAGATAAATTTGGTATGCGGTATGGGGACTGATATATGGATAGCGTGAAAATATTGCTGTTTAGTGATGATGAGAAACTGTATAACAGTACTGAAAGGATTATTGGGAAAAAACACCAATTAAAATGGTGTACTTATCAACAGTTGGAAAACAATAGATATCCAACGGCAGATGTTGTGATTTTCCATTTTACTAAAGAGATAATAGAGAGGGAAAGGGCATTTGCGGCTATTATAAAAATAAAAGGGAGTTTGGGGCATTTAACGCCTATTCTTGCTATTAGCGAAGGGGGATCAATACAGGATATTTTTTCTATACTGAAAGCAGGAGCTTACGATTATATAGAAACAATAGATAACACACGAAAATATAAGAAAAAGATAGAGAACCTGATTTTATGGAATTGGTATATAAAAAAACATACATCAGCAAAAAAGAGGCAATGTTGAGAAAGAACCGGAGAAACATTGCTTCTTTTTTGCTGCCTTTTTGGGAAAAATTACATCAATACTCGGTTTTTTTACAAGAGAACCGAATGGGAGATTTTTTGTAGTAATGTATTGGTAAACAAATGAAAGGAGATTTTAATTATGAAATCTAAAAATTTAAAAAATCAGCCAGCAAAAGTATTAGCAAATTTATCTCTGAAACTTGGTAAAATGTCAGCGGACAGTGCTTGCTGTTATATTTATCATCAGCCAAAGATGCCAGCAGCATTGAAAAAAATGAAGAAACTTTAATTTCATGGGAAGATTATCGGAAAAAATAACAAGATACGTTATTGATGCCGGTGCAGTTTCAGAGGAATTGTATGCAGTATATCAATATGGATTTCAGATTGGATTAGAGATGTTAATTTGCCTATTCGTCTGTATGAGTATAGCGATATACTTGCATACAATCCCAGAATTCCTTGTGTCTACAGGTGTTTTTATGTTTTTAAGAACCTATGCTGGTGGTGTACATCTGAATAGCTTTAAGGCTTGTTTTATATGCTCTGTTACTGTTCAAGTTATGATTTTGCAAATTAATAACAAATATCCATTAGAGCTGTTTGTGGCTTGGGGGATTATTTTGGTCAGTTCCATTTGTATATGGAAACTTTCTCCTGTAGAAAACATTAACCATGAGTTGAAAAAAGAAGAAAAGGAACATTGCCGAAAAGTAACAGGTAAAATACTAGGAGCTATTTTCATTGCTGCTGGCTGTTGTACAGCTTTAGGTATGAAAAAATATTTATCCTTGATTGCGTTGACAGCGTTGACCGTTTTTATATCACAATGTATCGGCATCATAAAGTATAAAGTTGAAAAAGAGAAAAATTAGCGGGAATGATAAAATATTATTGTTTCCGCGTTTTTTATTTAAAATGGTAAAACTGTACAGAAATATAGAAAAGACTGTTGTGGGAGGAAAAGATGCAGAATATTTTTTCGGAATACAAAGATACCATAATTGTTGTTGACCTCATGAATCATCAAACAACTGATTTACTTGCCTGTCTCTGAATTAACCTGTATACTGCCATCAGCATACAAAAGGAAAGCGTGTGAAGAAACAGTTAGTCATCCGTCAACGCATCGATATGCACTGTACAGGATGTAAGCAAGAGATATTTACAACCAAGGCATTGGATGAGATCCATAAGGCATCTGCAGGAATCCCACGGATGATCAACCGTGTCTGTGAAAAAGCTTTGATGTATGCGTTTCAAAATCAGAAACGATTGATCGATGATTATATGATCAAGTTCGTTGTGGAACACGAGATGCTTAGGATGGTAACTTCATAAAGCAGGTACCGCCTGGAAACAGGCGGTATTGCCTAACTGACTGGTGACAGAAAGTTAACCAAACGAGCGTCAACTGATGTGAGCAATCTTGTGACATCTCATGAAATCACTAACACATAATATTGAGAAAAGAAAGGGAAAACTTTAGCTTGCTTTTATACCTTTTAGCTTAAAAATCAATTTTAGAAGGATGCCGCGGCTGACAGTCAGCATAAAATTGCTTTGAAAGATAATGGACATGGGATAACAAGATAGAGAAAAAATTATAGAGGAAATTAAGATAGATGTTGACTTGTACAAAAAACATCTGGTAAGTAATAGAGCTTTATATAACGATATCAAGAATTCTTAATAGGATTATAATTAAATAGCACGAAAAGGCAGAAGTGTTTGTATATATAAAAGTTCTTATGAAAATCTTAATAGTTTTTAATGAAAATCATAATGAATAAATAAAGGAAATTTGTTATAATTCAAATTATGGAAAGAGGGTGATGATGGTATGTGCGAAAAAATATTAGTTATAGATGATGAGAAGGATATAGCAAATTTACTGGAAGTTTATTTGCAAAATGAAAATTACATTGTTTATAAATATTACTGTGCTAAAGATGCAATACCTTGTATTGAAAAGGGCGATATAGATCTTGCTATTCTTGATATTATGCTCCCGGATATAAATGGTTTTTCCTTATGTCAGCGTATTCGTGAAAAATATACTTACCCCATTATTATGCTAACTGCCAAAATTGAGGAAACAGATAAAATTACTGGACTTACATTAGGTGCCGATGATTATGTGACAAAGCCATTTCGTCCTTTGGAAGTGGTTGCCAGAGTAAAAGCCCAGCTACGACGCTACAAAAAATATTCATCCGTTACAAGTGAAGAAGGAATAAAGCCAGAACTTTCATACAATAAATTACGATTGAACGTGCAGACACATGAATGTCTATTGGATGGTGAGAATGTGTCGCTGACTCCGACCGAGTTTTCAATTCTTAATGTTTTGTTGGAAAATGCCGGGACGGTTGTAAGCATTGAATATTTATTTCATGCAGTATGGAAAGAGGAATATTATTCAAAAAATAGCAGCACTATCACAGTGCATATCCGACATTTGCGTGAAAAATTAAAAGATACTTCTGATACCCCGAAATATATCAAAACAATTTGGGGAGTAGGTTATAAAATCTGAAAGGAGAACCCATGAAAAGAAAGCGAAAATTTGGGGTGTCAGTTCTTTTTTTGATTTATCTGGCACTTTTGGTTTGGATAATATTATTTAAGCTGCAATTCAATATCAATGATTTAGACACTGTAAGAAAGATAAATATTATTCCATTTTATTACGATAAAGAGATTGGAGTAGATTTTCACATAAAAGAAGTTCTTGAAAATTTATTGATTTTTGTCCCAATGGGCATATATCTGCAAATGCTTTTGTTTAAGAGCAAATCCTATTTGAAATTATTGATAATTGCTGGAATAAGTCTATTGCTGGAAATTACACAGTATATACTTGCTATTGGTAGTTCTGATATTACCGACCTGATTACTAACACAGCAGGCGGTCTTTTGGGTATTGCTTTATATTCTATTGTGGCTCGATTGCTAAAAAGTCGAGAAAAAGCAGATAAATTATTTTTGGTTATTGCTGTAATTGTGAGCACCTTCATAATCGGTCTGTTGGCACTTCTTTTATTTTTAAATTGATTGGAGGCGTGCTTATGAAAAAAAAGCAACTTACTACGGAAAAGCGGCTTGGAGTACAATTATATTTAGTACTATTTTTATATACTGTAACTGGTATAGGACTGGAAATTTTGGCACAATTCATTTTTCCGAAATTCGATAGCAAAATTTTATCATGGCTATACTGGCGTATAGATATGATTTTTATTTTCTATCTAATCATTGGTTTTGTATGTATATTTAATTACTTCTGGAAAAAACCATGGGGATATTTGGATGAAGTTATTTCCGCAACACAGACAGTTTATGAGCAGAATGATCATCCTGTAGCATTGTCTGATCCCCTTAAAGAATTAGAGGAACAACTTAACCAGATTAAACTGTCTGTGTTGTTAAGCAAACAGGTAGCAAAAGAAGCTGAGGATAGGAAAAATGAAATTGTTATGTATCTGGCCCACGATATACGCACTCCCCTAACAACAGTGATTGGATATTTAAGTTTACTCCACGAAGCACCGGATATGCCTGAAAAACAGAAAGAAAAATATGTTCAAATTGCATTAAGTAAGGCTGAACGACTTGAAAAGCTTATCAATGAATTGTTTGAAATTACAAAATATAATGCACACACTGTCTCGTTAAAGAAAGAAAAGGTAGACTTACAGTGTTTGTTGGCACAGGTAGTTGATGAAATATATCCCTCTTTATCTGCAAAAGGCAATTCGGCTGCTTTTACGGTTGATGATGATTTAGTTGTATATGCTGATCCGGAAAAGCTGGCAAGGGTTTTTAGTAATCTTTTGAAAAATGCAGCGGCATACAGCTATCCTAATACAGAGATTATTATAACTGCAAAGCGTTGTGGTAATAGCGTTCAAATAAACTTTGAAAATCATGGACGGACTATTGAACCTGAACAAATTTCTGGCATATTTGAAAAATTCAATCGCTTGGATGAAGCCCGCCTTTCTGATACAGGCGGTGTAGGATTAGGACTGTCGATTGCAGAGGAAATTATACGATTACATGGTGGAACCATTACTGCGTTTAGCGAAAATGAGATGGTGTCTTTTGTGATTATGCTTCCCATTTCTGATTAGGCATTTAGAAGTAAAATCTTAGGAATTTCTTAGGAGATTTTGTTCCATATCTTTGAGATTAAACTGTTTTTGTTCGGTACAATAGTTACTGAACAAGGACAGTTTTTTGTTTAAGAGAAAGGAGTACACCTATGGAATTAAAGATTGAACACATCAGCAAACAGTTCAAAGATAAAACTGCAGTCGATGATGTCAGCCTTACATTAACAACTGGCGTATGGGGATTATTGGGGGCAAATGGGGCTGGAAAAACCACTCTCATGCGAATACTTGCAGACATTATGACACCTAGTAGTGGTCGTATATCTTTGGATGGGAAAGACATTCATAAAATGGGAGCAGATTATCGCAATATCTTTGGCTTTTTGCCACAAGATTTTGGCTATTCCCGCGATTTTACGGTCAAAGACTATCTGGAATATGTTGCTGCACTAAAGGATGTGCCGCTCAGAGAAACCACAAAGAAAATCAACTATCTGTTGGATATTCTTACCCTTTCTGATGTGAAGCGAAAAAAAATTGCACAACTATCTGGTGGTATGAAACGTCGTGTAGGAATTGCACAGGCCATGCTGAATGACCCTAAAATTCTTGTTATGGATGAGCCAACAGCAGGACTTGACCCTGGAGAAAGAGTACGGTTTAGAAACTTCATTTCGGAATTTTCCCATGACCGTATTGTGTTGATTTCTACGCATATTGTTTCTGATATTGAATATATTGCAACTCGTAATGCGATTATGAAAGCTGGAAAGATTATTGATGTGGGAACAACAAGCGATTT
>NZ_JBBMEK010000021.1:0-25756 GCF_040096555.1 Coprococcus intestinihominis
CTGCACTCATCAGAGGTACATTTAATCTGATTGTATTCGTCAGCCATGTAGAAATATCTACCTGGTTAGGAATGACTTCAGAATAGGCTGGTACAAGTAAAACGTCGTCAAATGTAATACCTTCGCCGATAATTTTGCTCATTGCATATTCCTCTCTTTCGTTATATAAGTTTGACAACCTATATTCTGTTCAGATCATAAGTTGTCATTGATAGTGACTTGCTTTAATTTTTAAAAAGTTTAACAAACTGTAAAAAAAATGTCAACCATTATTTTATTAGTATTATTAATACTATTTATTTTTCCGCCATGGACTGACATTTGTCTACCTGCGTCTGACTTTATTCGGAGATGTTCTGAACATTGCATCTAAAATCTGCTCATTGGGTGTGAATTTAACGTAAATCTGCTGATTATTCCAATTGCCGATAATGACATAATTTGTCTGCATGACATTATTGGCACTGAAATCATAACGGTGACTATTTGGGTTCCTCCTGTATCCATCCAATTCATATGAATTCTCTGGGGCAACCAGTGTTATATCCTCCATGGATAGGCTCATTCTGGTCTTTCGCTTATAATTGCCGATCAGTACATCAATATCCAGTTCTCCGGATGTAAAGATGTATTCATATTCCAGCTTCTGCATTCTGACAACAAATATCACCAATGCCCATACCGGAATAAGCAAAATAAAAAACATCGGTACCAGCAGAATAATAACCGCTGAGAAAAGTAATCCAACTATAATAGCCAGTGCTGCTTTCACTGTTTCGGGTGTTCCTCTTCTGCGGCTGACAAGCACCTCACAAAACGTATCTCCATTTGCACCATTATACATTCTTGTTCTCCTTTGTATTTCTTCTATAATCAAAGCCCGGCTTGTGGGCTCAGGTGCAGAATGCCTGCGTATCTATTATACACGATACAGACTGCGGGAACAAGTAAAGGGCTGCCGCAGTCTGCGACAACCCTCATCTTTTGTGAAAGTATTATGTGATTACATCATACCCATTCCGCCGCCCTGTGGCATTGGAGCTGGCACGTCTTTCTTAATTTCAGCAACTACAGATTCAGTTGTCAGAAGTGTAGAAGCAACACTTGTTGCGTTCTGCAGAGCACTTCTTGTAACCTTTGCAGGGTCAATAATACCTGCTTCTACCATGTTAACATATCTTTCGTTCAGTGCATCGAAACCAACACCAACTTCGCTTTCACGAACTTTGTTGATGATAACAGCACCTTCAAGACCTGCGTTGGCAGAAATATGGAACAGAGGTGCTTCAAGTGCTTTCAGAACAACGCCTGCACCTGTCTTCTCATCACCTTCAAGTGTTGCAGCATATTCAGCAACTTTCTTGGATGCATGGATATAAGCAGAACCACCACCACAGATGATACCTTCTTCAACAGCAGCCTTTGTAGCAGCTAAAGCATCTTCCATACGGAGTTTCTTTTCTTTCATTTCTGTTTCTGTAGCAGCACCTACACGAACAACACCTACGCCGCCAGACAGTTTAGCAAGTCTTTCCTGTAATTTCTCTCTATCAAAATCAGAAGTTGTTTCTTTTTCCTGAGCAGAAATCTGGTCAACTCTGGCTTTGATTGCTTCCGGAGCACCTGCACCATCAACGATGATCGTGTTCTCTTTTGTAACCTTAACGGATTTAGCACGACCAAGCATATCAAATGTTGTATCTTTTAATTCATAGCCGATTTCAGAAGAGATAACTGTACCGCCTGTCAGGATAGCAATATCCTGAAGCATTTCTTTTCTTCTGTCACCATAGCCAGGAGCCTTAACAGCAACAACTTTGAATGTACCTCTTAAGCTGTTCAGTACAAGTGTTGTCAATGCTTCACCTTCTACATCTTCAGCAATGATGAGTAACTTCGCACCGTTCTGAACAATCTGTTCAAGTACAGGCAGAATTTCCTGAATGTTGGAGATCTTCTTATCTGTGATAAGGATGTATGGGTTGTCAAGTTCAGCAACCATCTTGTCCATATCTGTACACATATAAGCGGACAGGAAACCTCTGTCAAACTGCATACCTTCTACCAGATCAAGTTCTGTATGCATTGTCTTGGATTCTTCAATTGTGATAACACCGTTGTTTGTAACCTTTTCCATAGCATCTGCAACCATTTCACCGACACTGTCATCGCCGGCGGAAATAGCAGCAACTCTTGCAATCTGAGCCTTGCCTGTTAATGTAGAGCTCATATCTTTGATAGCGTCTACAGCAACTTCTGTTGCTTTCTGCATACCTTTTCTCAGGATGATTGGGTTAGCACCTGCAGCCAGATTCTTCATACCTTCATTGATCATAGCCTGTGCAAGAACAGTTGCTGTTGTTGTACCATCACCTGCTACATCGTTTGTCTTTGTAGCAACTTCTTTGACAATCTGAGCACCCATGTTTTCAAAAGGATCTTCAAGTTCGATATCTTTGGCAATTGTAACACCATCATTTGTAATTAAAGGAGCACCGAAAGATTTGTCAAGGACAACGTTTCTTCCTTTTGGTCCAAGTGTCACTCTAACTGTATCTGCAAGCTGATTCACGCCTGCTTCCAGGGCTTTTCTAGCCTCTGCGCCATATTTAATCTCTTTAGCCATTGTAATTACCTCCAAATCTATAATTCAAAAATATAGGAATAAGTCTGTCTGAATAAATGATTATTCTACAACTGCAAGGATATCATTCTGTCTTACGATGATATATTCTTCGCCATCCAGCTTCACTTCTGTACCGGCATACTTAGAATAAATAACCTTCTGTCCTACAGCTACCTGCATTGTAACTTCCTTGCCATCGACAACACCGCCAGGTCCTACAGCAATAACTTCTGCTTCCTGTGGCTTCTCTTTAGCCTGACCAGCTAAAATAATACCGGATTTAGTCTTTTCTTCTGCTTCGCACTGTTTTAATACAACTCTGTCACCTAATGGAACTAACTTCATATTAATATGCCTCCTTGATATTCTAATGGATATATAATTATCATTATCATTTACTAGCACTCACTTGATTTGAGTGCTAATCGATGGTTATATATTATTTAATTTTTCTAAAATGTGCAACTTTATTCAGAGGTGATTATGTGCTGATATTATACTATTATCTCATTATTTCTCTTAAATACTCACTATATCTCTCATTTTTAAATTGTTAAATTGAGTAAAAACCCAAGAACAACTTTTGTATTTGGAAGAACTCGCATTCAGCCCAAAGGAGTATGCTCTGCCAACTATGAGAAACACGCTCCGCGAGTTTCTCAAGTTATCGCGGCCTCTACACTCCGTTTCGGTCGTTGCTAAACAAGCGCCACTGGCGCTTAGCAACGCCAAGGTCTCGTGCAAGCACGGACTTTGGCTCGTTGCTCGCGTAAATAACATAAAATGGATGTTGAATTGCTTGTTCAACATCCATTTTCAGTATTCTTGGAGCACACTCCACGTATTTTATTTATTCAATTTAAATGAACTCTTCAAAGATACGATGCGGTTGAAAACAAGGGCATCCGGTTTGGAATCCTTACTGTCGATACAGAAGAAACCGTTGCGGACAAACTGATAGCTGTCTCCGCCCACTGCACTTTCAAAGTTCGGCTCCAGACAACAGTCTTTCAGAACAGTCAGTGAATTCGGATTGATATTCACGCTGCCGTCTTCATTGTAAACACTGCCTTTGGACTCATCAACAAGGTTCTCATAGAGACGTACTTCTGCCTTAACAGCTGTTTCTTTAGCTACCCAGTGGATTGTTCCTTTGACTTTGCGTCCTGTAAAGCCTGAACCGCTCTTTGTCGCTGGATCATAAGTACAGTGTACTTCAACCACATTACCTGCTTCATCCTTCACAATATCTGTGCATGTGACAAAATAAGCACTCATCAGACGAACTTCGTTGCCAGGATAGAGACGGAAATACTTCTTAGGCGGTACTTCCATGAAATCATCCTGTTCGATGTAAAGTTCTCGGCCGAACGGTACTTTTCTTGTACCCAACGCTTCGTTCTCCTGATTATTTGGTACATCCAGGTATTCAATCTGACCTTCCGGATAGTTGTCGATCACAAGCTTCAGCGGATGAAGAACAGCCATCATACGAGGGCGTTTCATCTTCAAATCTTCACGGATACAGTAGTCAAGCATTGCATAGTCAACAGAGCTGTTGCTCTTGGATACACCCACCATCTCCATAAACATCTTGATGGATTCAGGAGTATAACCTCTTCTTCTCAGTGCTGCGATGGTTACAAGACGAGGATCATCCCAACCATCAACAATACCCTGATCAACCAGCTTCTTGATATAACGCTTGCCGGTTACGACATTAGTCAGATATAACTTTGCAAATTCAATCTGTCTTGGCGGCATCGGATATTCCAGTTCGCGGACAACCCAGTCGTAAAGCGGACGATGATCTTCGAATTCCAGTGTACAGATAGAATGGGAAATACCTTCAATGGCATCTTCAATCGGATGTGCAAAGTCATACATCGGATAAATACACCATTTATCCCCTGTATTGTGGTGAGTCATTCTGGCAACCCGGTAAAGGATCGGGTCACGCATGTTGATATTCGGTGAAGACATATCGATCTTCGCTCTTAATACCTTGGATCCATCCGGATACTTGCCGTTTTTCATATCTTCAAACAACTGGAGATTCTCTTCAATACTTCTGTCACGATAAGGGCTGTTCTTGCCTGGTTCCTTTAATGTGCCGCGATATTCACGAATCTGATCAGCGGTCAGGTCACAGACATAAGCCTTGCCTTTCTTGATCAGCTTTACGGCTGCCTCATACATCTGATCAAAATAGTTGGATGCAAAACGCACTTCTCCGTCATAAGCAGCGCCAAGCCATTCTACATCGGCAATGATAGACTGTACGAATTCTGTCTTCTCTTTTGTCGGGTTCGTATCATCAAAACGAAGATGGAACTTACCGTTATACTTCTTAGCCAGTCCATAGTTCAAAAGAATGGATTTGGCATGGCCGATATGCAGATAACCATTCGGTTCCGGTGGGAATCTTGTGCAGATCTCGGTATATTTGCCTTCTGCAAGATCCTTATCAATCGCCAGTTCAATAAAATTCTTCGTTACTGCTGGTTTTTCATTTAAATTGTCAGTTGCTTTTTCCATTTTTGGTCCTCCTGAATGCAGCAGGCCACTCCACCTGCCTGCACATATGAATTTCAAGTATCTCTGTTAGATATTGTACTCCGAACGAGAGAATACTACTAAATCATACCATATTTTTAAGGATTGTAAAGCCAAAAAAGCTGTTCTTTGGCTTTTATCCGAAAATATATACTATCCTAAACTAAATCATTTTCAGACAAAGGCTTCAGCAACAGCTTTTATAGTTTTTTGTTTTTATTTTATTCTGTTAATGCGTTTAATTCGACTATTTTATAGCTTCAAAAGCAGCGTCTAATGCAGCGATGAGATCCTCGACTTTTTCAATACCGATAGAAAGACGGATTGTGTTTGGTTTGATACCCTGGTCAAGCAGTTCTTCTTCTGTGCACTGGCTGTGTGTTGTTGTTGCAGGATGAATAACCAAGGATTTTACATCAGCAACGTTTGCAAGCAATGAGAAGATGGACAGGTGGTCAATGAAATCCTGTGCTGTCTTGGCATCACCTTTAATTTCGAATGTGAAGATGGAACCGCCGCCATTTGGAAGATATTTCTTATATAATTCATGGCTAGGTTCTGTTGGCAGTGATGGATGATGAACAGCTTCTACCTGCGGATGCTTTGAAAGATAATCAACAATCTTTAATGCGTTGCTGACATGGCGTTCTACTCTCAATGATAATGTTTCAAGTCCCTGAAGGAAAATGAATGCATGGAATGGTGAAAGTGTTGCGCCTGTATCTCTCAGGATGACTGCACGGATATAAGTAACAAATGCTGCAGGGCCTGCTGCATCTGTAAATGCAACACCGTGGTAGCTTGGGTTCGGATCGGAAATCCATGGATATTTGCCGGATGCTTTCCAGTCAAAGTTGCCGCTGTCAACGATGACACCGCCGATAGCTGTACCATGGCCGCCGATAAATTTTGTTGCTGAATGAACAACGATATCTGCACCGTATTCGATCGGACGAATCAGATAAGGTGTTGCAAATGTTGAATCAACAACAAGTGGAATGTGATGTTTATGAGCAATTTTAGACAGTTCCTCGATATCTACAAGATTTGAATTCGGATTACCAAGTGTCTCTATATAAATTGCTTTTGTATTTTCCTGGATTGCTGCTTCAAATGAACCTTCAACCTCTGGATCAACAAATGTTGTCGTGATGTTGTTAGTCAAAGGAAGTGTATGAGCCAGAAGGTTGTAGGTTCCGCCATAAATTGTTTTAGATGCGACGATATGTTCACCATTTTTTGCAAGTGCCTGAATGGTATAATCAATCGCTGCTGCGCCGGATGCAACAGCTAATGCTGCAACACCGCCTTCAAGCGCTGCGATACGTTGTTCAAATACATCTTCTGTTGGGTTTGTCAGTCTGCCGTAAATATTGCCGGCATCGCGAAGGCCAAAACGATCAGCCGCATGCTGTGAGTTATGGAATACGTATGATGTGGACGCATAAATTGGAACAGCTCTTGCATCTGTTACAGGGTCTGCCTGTTCCTGTCCGATATGTACCTGCTTTGTCTCGAATCCCCAGTTCTTTGAATCTTTAATATCTGCCATTGTAATGTCCTCCTGATTAATCAAAAATTTTATTCTATTCGTTTTTAATTTCTACTTGTATGTTTTTTGTTTTCTTAGTTATTTTTGTTTTTTAACTCGATAATGTCTTTTGCTGAACTTAGCCCCACATTCGGTTCCTGCTCAGCATGATTGCAAATTGTTTCATGTCTTGCAGCTCCTTTGTTAATTTCTGTATTTATACTAACATGCTAGGAATTAATTGTCCAATATGCAAAAAAAATACCCGGTTATAAATTCAGCTTATAGCTCATGCAACTGACTTTATAACCGGGCAGCTATGAATAGGACATTCAGGCCGAGGATGCAGACGCGGCTGCTATTCGATTTTCAGGTATTGTTTGATATAGTGGATATAGCGCTCTCCCATCTGGCTGAGTATAGTATTCTTTCGGGTTACATAGCCAATTTCCATCAGGCTGTTGGGATTTTGTTCGTCTGCATGGAATGGTACGGCAATACAGTCGCTACCGTTGAGTTCTTCACAGATGATGCCGGAGCAAAGGGTATAGCCATTTAAGCCAATCATGAGATTCAGCATGGTCGCTCTGTCATTGGCCTTAATGACTTGTGGATATTCATTGGTAGATAGAATTTCCTCTGCCAGGTAGAAAGAGCTGTTGTCGCCCTGTTCAAAAGATAGACAAGGATACTTTTCTAATTGTTCAAAACGGATGGATGCTTCTTTTGCAAGCGGATGGTTTTTCCATAGATATACATAAGCCTGACAGTCAATCAGATGATGAAATTCCAGATTGGCATTTTTCAAAAGCTTCGTCATAGATTTACGATTGAAATCACATAGATATAAAACACCGATTTCACTCTTCATGGTATTGACATCGCTGATGACTTCACCGGTTCTGGTTTCGCGGATGGCAAATTCGTATTTGGACATATCAAATTCTCTTGCCATATCCACAAAGGCCTTGACTGCAAAAGAATAATGCTGGGTGGATACACCAAACTTCTTCTTATAAGATCCGCCTTTGCCGTATTTCTCAAGAACATTCTCATATTGTCCGTAAATCTGTTTGGCATATAGAAGAAATTCCGTTCCATCATTGGTCAGCACTGCTCCCCGGCCGTTGCGGTAAAAAATAGAAATTCCCAGTTCCTTTTCCAGTTCTTTTATAGCGCTGGTCAAGGAGGGCTGGGAAACATAAAGCTTCTCAGCCGCTTTATTAAAAGATTTCGTCTCTGCAATTGTAATAACATAATGGAGTTGTGTCAATGTCATAATAGGTGCCTTTCTGTTACATAAACGTAAAATTCATATTTTAAAGTACAATTTTTGAACATCGAATAAAAGCAAAAAAGCGGCTTTCCTAAGAAAACCGCTTTCCAGCTGATGACGGGAATTGAACCCGTGACCCCTTCCTTACCAAGGAAGTGCTCTACCTCTGAGCCACATCAGCAAACAAAATGAATTGTCCGTTGATTACTATATCATATAAGATAGACTCATGTCAAGAAATACTTTTAAGTACTTCGCACCTTTTTGGCATCTCTTTTTGGCATCAGGTGCGAAGTCTTATTCTATTGGCAGGTTTTATTTGCTCATTCTCTGTCTGACAATTTCGTAAGCCAGTACGCCTGCAGCAACAGATGCATTTAGAGAATCGATATCGCCTTTCATCGGGATCGATGCTGTGAAGTCACATTTCTCACGAACAAGACGGCTGACACCTTCGCCTTCGTTGCCGATGACAAGACCGATCGGGCCTGTCAGATTCTGACGATACATCACTTCACCCTTCATATCTGCGCAGACAAACCACAGACCCTCTTTCTTGAGCTCATCCATGGCTGCTCCAAGATTCGTCACTTTGGCAACCGGTGTAAAATTCAGAGCACCTGCGGATGTTCTGGCCACGGTGGCGGTCAGACCTACGGCGCGGTGCTTCGGAATGATGACACCGTGGGCACCGGCAAGATTCGCTGTTCGGATGATAGCACCCAGGTTGTGCGGATCTTCAATGCCATCCAGAAGAAAGATAAAAGGTGCTTCACCTTTTTCACGGGCTTTGGCCAGTATATCGTCTACGGATGCATAATCATAAGCCGCTGCAATGGCAATTACTCCCTGATGATGATGTGTCTCAGAAAGCTGATCCAGACGTTCTTTGGATACGTAACTGATAATGGTATGCTGTTTCCTGGCCTCACGTGTAATCGTTTTGACAGGGCCATCCTGGCATCCGTCCAGAACAAAAAGCTTATCGATGGTTTTGCCGGAACGATACGCTTCAATGACCGGATTTCTGCCTTCTATTTTTAATTCTGTATATCCCATATTTACCTCACATTATATTCTTGTTCAGAGATATCTGCTGTCTCATTTGATCTGTATGATTTGGCAGACATCTAATCTATCAGGGCAAGTGCTTTAAGGCCGGTATGAATCAGCTCCGTCAGCCTTTCATAGCGCTCCGTCAGGTACAAATACCCAACCAGAGCCTCACAGCCTGTTGCTTTTCTGTAATCCGACATAGTGGCATTCTTGGCCATTGTATAAGACTTGGCATTGCGTCCGCGTTTGTAGACGGCATGTTCTTCTTCTGTCAGCTGATCCTCAATAGCCATGATAAGGTTAGCCTGGGTCTCAGCTTTTACAAGACGGCTGGAACGCTTGTGAAGGCGCTCTACCGGCGCATTGCCTTTGCCCACAATATAAGATCGGATAATGATCTCATAAACTGCATCACCGATATAGGCCAGTGTCAGGGCAGAATATTCCCTGACATCCGGCTTGTCCAAATGATAAAGTTCGCGAAACCATGTACTAAAGGATTCTAAGCTCTGCTCCATTTGACACCCTCTCTTGTATCCTTCAGAATAATGCCCTTTGCAAGCAGCTCGTCACGAATTTCATCCGCACGTGCAAAATTCTTTGCCTTTCTTGCTGCCTGACGTTCGTCGATCAATGCCTGGATCTCATCATCCAGCAGCTCTTCCTTCTTCTCAGTCTTAATACCAAGTACGTCACACAGTCTGACAATTTCTGACAGGATCTGATCTCTGAAAGCAGCTGTAGAAGTCTTTGTTACATGAATATTGGCTGCCTTAACCATCTCAAAAATAGCAGAAATAGCATCTGCTGTATTGAAATCGTCTTCCATGGCAGCTTCGTATTTGGCAACAAGGGCATCAAATACTTTCATCTGTTCGTTCTCTTCCTCAGTGCATGCTTCTCCCTGTACATTCAATGTACGCAGACGATCAACGGCTGTCAGGATACGTTCAAGACCATTGCGTGATGCCTCCATTAATTCAGCACTGAAGTTCAGAGGACTTCTGTAATGGGCACTGAGCATAAAGAAACGCAGTACCTGCAGATCATATTTCTCGGCGATTTCACGAACGGTAAAGAAATTGCCCAGGGATTTGGACATCTTCACGTTATTAATATTCAGGAAACCGTTATGCATCCAGTAATGTGCAAATTCCTTGTCATTGCAGGCTTCGCTCTGGGCAATTTCATTCTCGTGATGCGGGAAGATCAGATCTTCACCGCCGGCATGGATATCAATCTGTTCACCAAGATACTTCTTGGACATGACAGAGCATTCAATATGCCAGCCCGGACGGCCGTCTCCCCATGGTGAAGGCCAGGACGGTTCACCTTCTTTCTTCGGCTTCCAGAGAACGAAATCCAGCGGATCTTCTTTGCCTTCTTCACCGTTAACCTTGATTTCTCTGTGGCCGGCTTCAAGATCATCAATGTTCTTCTTGGAAAGCTTGCCGTAATCCTTGAAGGAACGGGTTTTGAAATAGACAGTGCCATCCACGGCATAGGCATGACCTTTGTTGATCAATGTCTGGATCATATCAATCATACCGTCAATCTCTTCTGTTGCCTTCGGATGATGTGTAGCCTCTTTTACGTTCATATCTGCCATGTCTTTCTGAGCTTCCTTGATAAAGCGTTCTGAAATAACAGAGGCATCAACGCCCTCTTCATTGGCCTTTTTGATAATCTTGTCATCTACATCTGTAAAGTTGGAAACATAATTCACATCGTATCCCTTATATTCAAAATAACGGCGTACAGTGTCGAAAACGATCATCGGACGTGCATTGCCGATATGGATATAATTATATACAGTCGGTCCGCAGACATACATGCGCACCTTTCCTTCTTCAATGGGAACAAATTCATCTTTTCTTCTCGTTAATGTATTGAATATTTTCATGATTTCCTCCATAAATAATTGCATTTATCTGAAGTTTAGTCTATGCAAAAAATGCAGGTTTGTCAACCTCTTTATGTCAGATATTGGCATCTGTCTACACGATTTCATTGATCATCAGACCATGCAGGACAGGAATCTGTTCCAATGTATGCATGGCGTCGTTTTCCTGCCAATCTGTGCGCAGCAAAATCCGGTGCTGACGGATGAGTTCATCCGCGGGAATGTATCCTGAAAGCCATTGCAGAAATGTGTCAATATCCAGGCAAATGTCCCATGGCCCTTCCGTACGTTCAAATGAATTGCCCTCCGGACTTATCTGCCAATACCATGTGCTTTCATTCTCCGGAATCCATCTATCAATGATACTGATAGCTATATCCAGTGAAATATTCCGGATCGGCATACATTTGATCCATTCTGCAGCATCAATGATGCGCCCCATAATGATCGGACGTTTCATACCGCGGACATCCGCCGCATCGGCTATAAAAGGTGCCTGAACCAGGGGAAGGAGTTCTCCTTCTTTGTCCCGGAATGCCTGAAGCACCCATTGACCAACAGCAGACTGCCATTCGGGTTCACAATAAATTTCGCGAATTTCCATGATTTCTTCGCAGGCATAAGAGACATAGCCGATCTGTTTACCATTGGCAGATAATAGCAGTAAATCACCGCCGTCTGTCTGATTCTCCATCTGCAGTCTTTCAAAATAATAGGCATCACGCCGGGTAAAAACATCATAATGACGTGAAAGCAGCGAATTAGACCAGTCTGCCAGCTGCTGCCTTTCTGCTTCCGAAGAAACAGGATGTGCGGAAATATCCCTCACAATTGCTGCATCAACATTGTGGATGAATGAAAAAGGCGTATGCGTTTTCTTTTCCACATACTGACTGTAAATGTATGCAAATTGAAAAGGTGTATAAATAGCCTCATTCGCAGGCATCAGATAGATTAGAGGTATTCTACCGGCATAGCAGTCGGAAAAAGTCCGCTGCAAAAGCCGTGTCATAGCACCGCGATGTCTGAAGTCGGCATCAGTGGCAACGCCGACAACATATAGGCTGTTGACCTTCTTTCCGCAGACAGATAATGTGTACGGATTCAGATGGATCATAGATTTCAGTTGATTTTTCTGCTCCAATATAAGAATCCGGTTATCTCTTAAATAGTAGTCAAAATAATAGGCCATAAAGGCATCTGTATCATGGAAACATTCTTTCCACAGCTTATATAATGCATCCGTATCCCTTCCATCGGCATAACGGATCGTCAAATTACTTTTGTCTGATTTCATATTTCTCTTCCAGATAGATTGGATTGTAAGACATTTTGGACTTACGGAGTCCTTCCAGCCCCATATCATCTTCACGGTTTACAAGTTCGGCATCCGGGAATTCATGGCACAAAAACTGCTGGCAGATCATCGGATACAGACCGCGGATATCCGGATTGGCCTTTTCCACATGGATAACGGCCATTTTCTCCACTTTGCCATAGACACCCAGGCTGAAAGCCTGCAGCTCACCATCAATATAAATACCGCCCATTTTGTAATCAAGATAACCGCAATTGGATAAAAGATAATCTATTCCGTTTAATTCATATTCATCGCGATGGAAAGGATCCTCAAGATCTCTCTGGGCTTCCCATTTCCTGAGAAAAGCCATAATTTCATCATGATGGCATCCGCAGGAAAGACTTCGGTATTCATATCGGCCCTCATAGGCTTTCTTAAATGCGTTGAGATGATTCTTCTTTTTGTGATACGCTTTGCCACTGAATGTTCTCAGTTTCTCGGCGTCATAAACATAATCATAATAATCACGGACAGTCAGAATGTCATATTTCTCATGATCAAGATCAAGAAGTTCAACGGCCTCTTTGTCGGCCAGACATACTGTCAGTTTGCTGTGGAGAACTTCATTAAAATAAGCCTCTGCCACATCAAAATAATGTTTCAGATCTTCTTTGGCACATACAGGCACCATAGTCACCGGTTGATCATCGACTTCCATCAGCCAGATCAGTCCATGATCATCCCGGATATAATGGGTATGATAATAGTCTTTCCACATAAAATTGCTGACAAGGATGTTCTCGCATGTATGGGAGTAACGCATCTTAAAATACGGAAGCAGAATATCATAATCCTGCGGTTCCATTTCTTTTTTTATAAAATGTTCAAAATTCATGACACACCTACTGTCTGCAGCCGCCGCAGCCTGCACAGCCGCCTGCTGATGGGTCATAGGAAGTCTCGTACATCACATCTCTTCCACCGAAATTGCCGATTTCTTCCAACAGACAGATAGCCTGAGATGAGATGCCGGCGCCCTCACCGGTAAAACCAAGACCTTCTTCTGTCGTTGCCTTCACATTGATCTGATCTTCGGAAATCTTAAGTGCCTTTGCAATATTTTGGCGCATCTGCGGAATGTGCGGAGCCATCTTCGGTTTCTGCGCGATAATTGTCGCATCAATGTTGCCGATAATATAACCCTTCTCTTCAATCAGTTTGCCCACATGCTCCAACAGTTTGACACTGGAAATTCCTTTGTAAGCAGGATCCGTGTCCGGAAAGTGCTTGCCGATATCACCAAGAGCAGCAGCGCCAATCAGTGCATCCATTACAGCGTGCAGCATGACATCTGCATCTGAGTGACCAAGCAATCCTTTCTCATAGGGTATCTTCACACCTCCGATGATTAAATCTCTATCAGGTACAAGCCGATGTACGTCATATCCCATTCCTATTCTCATAATCTGTCCTTTCTGTTCTCTGTATTATTCAATTCTCTGTGTCATTCAATTCTATCATCTTGTGTTGTACATAACAAACAGCAAAATCTCCTTATAGCAGAAAACCCGCTGTAAGAAGAACTTACCCGCGGATTTTCAAGGAGTGCACGCATGTGTACTCTGCTTATATCTATACAAACATACCGGATAACAACTGGTTCACAAGCTTGCCGTCTGCCTTGCCTTTGACCTTCGGCATCAGAACCTTCATAATCTTTCCTTTATCCTTAACTGTCGGGGCATCAATGCCAAGTTCAGCCAATGTCTCTTTAATCACAGCTTCTATCGCATCTGCTTCCATCATCTTCGGTACAAATTCCTCATAAACTGCAATACGGAACTTGCATTCCTCAATAATCTCTGTACGCTCAGCGGGTGTCGTATCTAAAGTCTCCTGTGTCTGCTTGATCTCCTTGCGGACGATCACATCAGCTTCTTCTTCAGTCAGATCGCTTCTCTTATCGATGGTGGCATTCTTCAATGCGCTTAACAGCATCGATAATGCATTCTTGCGTTCCTTATCTCCGGCTTTCATTGCCTTGACCATTTCTGCTCTTACAACATCTACTTTTGTCATTATTAAAGCCTCCATTTCGTTTTCCTGCCTTTAATCATACCATAGGGAAAAATCAATTTCAAGTTTCCTTTCATAACATCTGTTTGATGCAATTTCTCACATGGCTGACATAAATATTCCGGATACCTTCTAATTCACCCAGCCCCTTGACGATACATGTCACTTCATAGCCGGCTTTTTCAAAGGTGCGTTTCCATGATTCATCATCTTCACCTGCCATATCATGATGGGCATGATCTCCGGCAACGACCATCAGCGGCTGAAGCATGACTCTTTTGTAATTGCCGCCTGTTCGGACGAGTGCCAACAGCTGCTCCAATGTAGGATCCGCTTCAACCGTACCGATATAGTAATTTCTGTAAGCGGCTCTGTGCAGTCTCTGCTGAAAATCACTGTAAATGGCGTTAGCTGCCGCATCACTGCCATGCCCCATGAAACAAATCGCTGTTTCGCCGTCATCACAGGCCTGCGTATCTGCGGTAATGATCTGCATCACGGCCCGGTCATCATTTTCATTGCCAAGCAACGGTGCACCGAGTACCAGCTGATCAAATTGAGAACGCCATGCGGCGGCTGTTTCTGCAACGCGCATATACTCATTGCCATCCATCAGATGTGTCGGCTGAAGGACTAACCGCCGGATGCCATCCTCCCTGGCATGTGTAAGCGCTTCCTCAACCGTATCTACTCTATAGCCATCTCTTTCTCTTAGCTTCCGGATAATCATTCGGCTTGTAAAAGCTCTTCGAACCGTCCACTTTGGAAAAGCATCGGCAATCGCTGTCTCAATGGCGCCAATTGTCTTCTCGCGGTTGTCATTGTAGCTGGTTCCGAAACTGACAACCAGAATGGCATCTTCTGTTTTATCACTTACTGTATGCATACTGCGCCACCTTTCTGAATTGAAAAAGGAAAAACAAAAAGCCCAGTAAAATCAACATTTACAAGGCTTTTCTTTGATAGCGAGAGGGGGATTCGAACCCTCGACACTGCGGGTATGAACCGCATGCTCTAGCCAACTGAGCTATCTCGCCGTAATGGAACCTATAGGGCTCGAACCTATGACCCTCTGCTTGTAAGGCAGATGCTCTCCCAGCTGAGCTAAGATTCCATTCTGTTCAATTCATCATTCAACATCTCACATAATACATTAAAAACTGCATTATGTCAATCCCTAAAAGGATAAAAAGTCGAGTAGCGAGAGGGGGATTTGAACCCTCGACACTGCGGGTATGAACCGCATGCTCTAGCCAACTGAGCTATCTCGCCGCAATGGAACCTATAGGGCTCGAACCTATGACCCTCTGCTTGTAAGGCAGATGCTCTCCCAGCTGAGCTAAGATTCCATTCTTTGTCCGTGTCAGGCCGACCTGACAAAAACTATATTACATCAAATTGTTTTAATTGTCAACAATTTTTTTAATAATTTTAAAAATTTTTAAAAAGAAATTTTTTTGCAGGTAAACCTTGACAAATCGCTTGATTTGATGCATAATAAACAAGTCGGCGGCGTGTGGCTCAGCTTGGTAGAGCGCTACGTTCGGGACGTAGAGGTCGCAGGTTCGAATCCTGTCACGCCGACTCCTTGGCAGGGGCAAGGCCGGAAGCTTTCTGAGTTTCCGGTCTTTTCTTTTTATCCCTGTTTATCCTTGCGAATGACCGTCATAAAACAGCTATATAGATAATACCCATTCCCACAAAAGAAACGCAAACAAAAAAGTACTTCTATTTTCTTTTCTAAAATCCATGTATAGAAAAGAAAATAGAAGTACTTTTTTGTTGGATTGTTTTATTTACAGGATGTCCTGCATACTTTTCAAGCCGATCATCAGTGTAGATGTATTATGTAATAAGGCAGATGTCGCCGGCTGCAGAATACCTGCAACACCAAGTACGATCAGTCCTGTATTAAATCCGACGATGAATCTGTAATTCTTGTGAATACGTTTCATCAGGCCGTCACTGATCAGTTTCAGTGTAACCAGTTCATTCAGACCATCGGCACCAACTGTGATATCTGCTATCTCACGGGCAATCTCAGCACCGTCGCTGATAGCAATACCGATGTCCGCTGCAGATAATGCCGGTGAATCATTAATACCATCACCGATCATAATAACCTTACGACCGGCTTTCTTCTCTTCTTCAACAAAGGACGCCTTGTCTTCGGGAAGAACCTCTGAATAATATTCATCAACACCAACTCTTGCTGCAATGGCCTTCGCTGTACGATCACTGTCACCGGTCATCATAACAACCTTGCTGATGCCGGTTTCTTTCAATTTCCTGACAACAGCAGCCGCCTCTTCACGCAGTGGGTCTTCAATGCAGATAACTGCAGCCAATTCGTGATCAATAGCCATAAACAGATGTGAGCATTCTGAAGGCAGTTTATCAAAGGCCTCCATCATACCATCCGGCACGGCACATTTCTCATCTTCAAATACGAAATGATAACTGCCGATAACAACTTTCTTGTCGTTGATCTTGGAAGAAATACCGTGGGCAACAATGTATTCAACCTTTGAATGCAGCTCCTCATGCACCAGATGTCTGTCAATGGCTGCTTGTACAACTGCTTTGGCCATGGAGTGCGGGAAGTGTTCTTCCAGGCAGGCTGCAATACGAAGGAGTTCGTTTTCACTCATACCGTTAAAAGCAAACACCTGTTTCACAGTCGGCTGAGCCTTCGTAAGGGTACCTGTCTTATCAAATACAATGGTATCGGCTTCTGCCATAGCTTCGAGATATCTTCCACCTTTGACAGTCACATGATAGTTGCTGGCTTCGCGAATCGCCGAAAGAACAGCGATTGGCATAGCCAGTTTCAACGCACATGAGAAATCAACCATCAGCACAGAAATCGCCTTTGTAATATTTCCTGTCAACAGATAGGTAATGCCTGTTCCCAACAACGTATACGGTACAAGTCTGTCTGCAAGATGTTCTGCTTTACTCTCAAGTCCGGATTTCAGCTTCTCTGACTCCTCAATCATCGTAACAATCTTGTCAAACTTGCTGGAACCGTTTGTCTCTTTGACGCGAATGGTCAGTTCACCCTCTTCGACCACTGTGCCTGCATAAACCATGCTCTCTATATACTTTCGGACAGGTTCAGACTCACCGGTAAGAGAAGCCTGGTTCACCATCGCTTCACCCTCTGCAACAGTACCATCAAACGGAACCATATTGCCCATATGAACACGGACAAGGTCACCGGTCTGAATTTCCGTTGTAGGCACAAGCATCTCCTGGCCGTCATTGCACAGCCATACTCGACTGATATTCAGCGACATGCTTCTGGCCAGATCATCCACAGATTTCTTATGGGTCCATTCTTCAAGAATCTCACCAATACCAAGCAGGAACATAACAGAACCGGCTGTACTGATATCACCTCTGAACATGGAAACACCGATGGCTGTCGCATCAAGAACAGGTACCTCGATCTTACGCTGAAGCAGTGTATGAATACCCTGATAAATATACTTCACAGACTTTACACCTGTGATCACTGTTCGGATTGGCATCGGCAAAAACAATTTGTTGCCATAGTGAACAACTACTTTTGTTACAAGTTTATCCCAGTACTCGCGATTGGTCTCTCTTCCGGAATTCTGTCTGTAAACATCCGGAACATCCACTTTCTCATATTGAAAGCTTCTCAACAGAGCGATGACTGCCGATTTCTCACCTGTATAGCAGATTGTCGCATCCTGTGTACGCTCCTGGACTTTGGATGATGTGATCATTTCCTGGGAATCCAGATAATATTGTAAAGTATCCGCTTCTTCAAAAGTCATTCTTTTCTGACAAAAATGAACACGGATCCTTCCTTTTATTTCATGTTTTACAACGAATTTCATGCGAATTATTTCGCCTCGTTTTCCTCAGATGCTTCTTCTGCTGTTTCTTCAGCTTCTTCTACATCCTCAACATCTGTATATTCTTCTGCATCCTTTGCAGCTCTCTCTTCATTAATCTGCTGTGCTTCTGCATAGATATCTTCAGCATTTTCCTGGATTGTTGTTGCTGTCTTTAATACACACTCTTTCGCACGTAAAACAGCGGCTGTACAGTTTGTGTAGAGTTTCTTGGCATCTTTGCTGGAAAGCAGTTTAATACCTGCTGTTCCGAATAAAAGACCTGCTGCAAAAACGCCTGTATCTTTCTTGTTAATCTTCTTAAAGCATTTTAACATGATATTCTGAAATCTGAAATCCAGGGCATAAAAGGGATAAGTATACGCATAGTTGACAGCCAGTGTTCCCACAAGCGCCGATACGATGCCGTAAATATAGCCATCGGTTAAAATAGATGTCAGAAACACTGCAAAAATAAAAATAGCGGTAATATGTTCATGCACACCTGTTTTTTGCAAAATAATGCTGCTGCCAGATGCAACCAGAAAAACCACCGCCATTATTAAAATATTTTTCCATATATGATGACGTTTCTTTTTCATGGTAAACTCCTTTTACCGCTATTTTATCATATTCATATTAAAGATACAGCAAAATCCGCTTATCTGTATCGAATTCTTCGTTTTGTTCGTCCTTTTGGCAGGCCGGCAGGATTATCCTATTCATTCTGATTCGCCCTTTTCTTCATCATGTACGTGACAATTTTGGAGCCTATAAATCCGGAAAAAATGCCAACAAGGATACCTCCCAGAATATCCGTCGGATAATGTACATACAGATACATTCTTGAAAAGGCAATCAAAATTCCAAGTACTATCGCAGCCTTCCAAATTTTTTTATCTCCTGAAAAATATAGCGCTGCCACAGCAGCAAAAGAAGCTGCTGTATGCCCGGAAGGAAATGAATAGTCCGTCGGATGTGAAATCAAAAGCTGTATGGCCGTGTTCACATCACAGGGCCTTGTGCGAGCCACAAGATTTTTCAAGAGGCCATTACATACTATCACATCAATGCAAAGCCCGACTAACATGGCCAGTCCATATTTTCTCATTTTTGGCAGTATAAGTAATAGGATTGTTAAAAAAATCCATATAATTCCCGCATCCCCCAGCTTTGTGATGCCTATAAAAAAATGATCGCCGACTGTTGTGTGCAGGTTTTGTATCATATCAAGAATCTTAATTTCCATTACACATTTCTCCTTTATTTGTTTTTCTATTTATTTTATGATATACTTGCTTTGATTACTTTACTGAAAAGGATTGAAGCATATGCTGAGAAAAATATTAACTTTTTTTCAAAAGGAAACTGTCTTATCTATTTCGGCCATTCTGGCAATTTTATCTATGTTTATTGTACATCCAAGCGGCAAGTATTTCTCCTATATTGATTTTCGGACGCTCAGTCTTCTGTTTTGTTTAATGTCAATTGTCGCAGGCCTGAGTGAAATTGGATTATTTGATTATCTTGCCGAAAAAATATTGTCCAGAGCCAACAGCATCAAATCTATCATCGTATTGCTTGTTTTGTTATGTTTTTTCTTTTCAATGATTATCACAAATGATGTCGCATTAATTACTTTTGTGCCCCTTGCAATCATTATTCTAAAAAAAATGTCAGAAAAGCAAAAGAATTACTGGATTTTAAGAACGGTTGTTATGCAGACAATTGCCGCAAATCTCGGCAGTATGCTGACTCCCATCGGAAATCCCCAAAATCTTTATTTATATGCCAGAGCCAATATGTCTGCATTAGCACTCATCCGACTCATGCTGCCTTATTCTATTGCAGCCTTGGTGCTGCTTCTTGTGTGGATACAGATTGCTGCGCATAGAGAACCAGGCTCAACCACCGAGAATCATATAAGTGAATTATTTAGCATACACAAAACAAAAGCTCCGAACCAAACATCCCTCATTGGATATCTAATTTTATTTTTAATTTGCCTTTTGGTTGTAGCACATATCATAGATTACAGAATTTCATTCATCCTGGTGATTGGCTATATCTTCTTCAAGAATTGGCATTTATTTAAAAAAGTAGATTACTCTCTTCTACTGACATTTACCGCTTTGTTCATTTTTATTGGAAATTTGAAATGTATTCCGCAGTTTAATCATTTTCTGATCAGCATCATAGATGGACATGAAACCTTAACAGCCATCCTTTCCAGCCAGATAATAAGCAACGTTCCCGCTGCCATTCTTTTATCCGGATTTACAAAGAACTATTCTGCACTCATTATCGGAACAAATATTGGCGGACTTGGAACATTAATAGCCTCCATGGCCAGCTTAATCAGCTTTAAATATATTGCTAAGGAAAAGACGACACTACGTGGTAAATACTTTATGATGTTCACCATTGCAAATATTGTCTTTCTGATTCTGCTGCTGTTATGCATTAACCTTCTATAAATCTGCTGATATCCTTGTACCCAATTTGTTCTCAATATTGAGTATAAACAAAGTAAACGGTAGAACCTAAGTACCTTGAAAAATATCAGGCTGCTTCTGCAGCCATGCTATTTTTCATCCATTTTTTCATCCATTTTCTTTGGTTTTCGTATATTTTCTGGAAGTGTTTCTGACCAAGGCAGAAGCTCTTCCAGAAAATTGTTATTTTTATCATCCATATGTTTTGGTATCTCTGTCAGCAGATATCAAAGTAAATATTTCTATCAACAGAACCTTTTATGACAACATCTCTTTCACACAAATACTCCGATAATCACTCGGTGATATTTTATATCTTTCTTTAAATACTCGGTTAAATGTTCTCTGACTTTCAAATCCACTATCCAGACAAATGTTTGTAATAGAATCACTCGTATTTTCCAAACGATGGCATGCATAGTTCAGCCTTGCATCGTTAAGATATTGATTAAAGTTTCTATGGAATGTTTTGGAAAAGAGTCTGGATAAAACATATTTGCTCACCCCCAGATCTTTTGCCATCTCTTCCAGGGAAAACTTCTTCTTAAAATTTGCTGATATATAGGAAACTGTCTGGTAAATAAGATCATTGCTCCTCACACTACTCTTTTCTACCAAATTTAATTTTCCTATGCAGCGTGCCAACACAATTTGAAGATATGCCTGTGCAACAGTAATATCCGACTGTTCTGTCTCTAAAATTGCATTTATAACCCTATATACCTCCGGTTCAACCTTTTCCGCTTTGATGATTGGGTATTCAGGAGCCATGGATTGCATGATATCTGCAAATTTGACTATCGTAAATGGCGATGCAATCAGATAAGTCGCTTTATTTACACCGGGTGTCAGTACCTGATAGTGATGAATAACATCTGGAAATACAAAGCCTATATCTCCTTTTTCCATATGGTACAGTTCCTGTCCGACACCAAGTTCTAATGCTCCACTTGTTACACAAACGATCTCCAGTGCATTATGAAGATGTGGTTCAATATGTCTTGACTTCCTATTTATTGCTATAATCTCCTCTTTTGTGTCAACATATTTTAACTGCATGAAATACTCCCCTTTGCAACATTTGTCTATATCTTCTTTCGATTTGGCAGGCAATTCTTTTACACCTATCTTATAATCAACTTGTAAATAAGGAAAGGAGGAATTGCAAATGAGCAAACTAAAAAAATATCTGAATGACCTTTTAGTATTCTACACTGAATATTTTGAGCATCCTTACCATGTATAAATACTAAAAGGACTATTTTGTGAAAACTGTATATTTTCTTAAGGCCATTTCACAAAAATGAAGTGGTCCTTTTTTTATAAACTTTCAATAAATCTTTTGAATGCAGCTTTCCCTTCATCTGTTCTCTTGTAAACGCCTGCATCCTCCAGAACTTTCGCAAACACAATTCCAATTTCTTTCTGTATGATAGAATGAATATTACTATCTGTAATCTTATATTTTGGTATCCATCCCTCTGCCCATTCAGCATGGGCAGCCACTGTTTCATTCTGTCTCAGGTCTTCATGATTCAGAATTGCCTGTTCTAGTTCTGCCATTTCTTTCTTCAATCTGGCGGGTAATACAGCCAGTCCCATAACTTCAATCAGTCCAATATTTTCCTTTTTGATATGGTGATACTCAGTATGCGGATGGAAAAGTCCGAGAGGACAATCAATAGTTGTGATATTATTACGCAAAACCAAATCCAGTTCATACAAATCTCCACGCATTCTTGCAATTGGCGTAATTGTATTGTGTGGGATGCCATCTGTATCACTGAAAATATTAACTTCTGGATCCGAATATCCACGCCACTTCGTAAGGATATGATTTGCAGCCGCTACAATACTATCCATTGCTCTCCCCTGTAAACGAATCACTGACATCGGCCACTTTACAATTCCTGCATGTATATCTGGATATCTTTCTAAGTCAAATTCCTGTTCATAAGGAGCTTTTGCCATAGCAAAGACATAACTGCCACCCTGAAAATGATCATGACTCAAAATAGACCCTCCTACGATTGGCAGATCTGCATTGGAACCTGCCATATAATGCGGAAACTGCTTAACAAAATCAAGGAGTTTGTTAAAAGTTATCTCATTAATCGCCATCGGAATATGATTCTTGTTAAATATAATGCAATGCTCATTATAATATACATATGGTGAATACTGTAAATAATACTGTTCTCCACACAGAGTAATTGGTATAATCCTGTGGTTTTGTCTTGCTGGATGTGAGAGGTGACCTGCATACCCTTCGTTTTCCCTGCAAAGCAGGCACGCCGGGTATCCAGATTTTTTTGCAGTTCCATCTTTTGCAATATCCCTTGGATCTTTTTCTGGCTTTGACAAGTTAATTGTGATATCCATCTTGCCAAATTCTGTATCAGTCTCCCACTTTTCATCCTTTATAATCCGATCTGTGCGGATATAGTTTGTTGCCTGGCTGAAATGATAATAAAATTCAGTTGCTGCCTTTGGGGATACCTGATATTTTTCTTCAAAAATTTTTCTTACCACGGACGGTGCAGGTGTTAAAATACCCATGATCTTTGTATCAAAAAGATCCCTCATTGTCACTGTATCATCTTCAAGAATTCCCTGTGACAACGCAAACTCTAACAAATCATCCAAAATGAGCTGTAATTTTCTCGGTTTTCCTAGTTTCTCCGGTTCTTGATAATCTTGCCTTTGAAACAATTCCAATAAGCCGTTTGTAACATACACTTTATCTGCATCATCTATCAGTCCATTTTCTAGTCCATAAGCCACCAGTTCAGAAATCAGCTGATCAATCATTTTACCGTTTCCCCCTACTCATATGCATCTTGGTGAACAGCCTTACGAAAACCTGTTTCAAGATTATCAACAACTACAACATTTTCTCCTACCGCAATCAGCTCATATACAGTATGAGAACCAATATAACCTGCTCCGCCCAAGACTAAAATGCTACTCATAGATCATTTCTCCTTTTCTTTGTTTTTATGATTATAAAACTTTTATGCCACCATACTTACGAATTTTTAATACTTCACATGAACCATTTCCAAATATCTTATCCATCTCTTTTTGATAGTTGGACACCAGATAATTGGGAACAAATGCCTGTATGGTTCCTGCAAATCCTCCTCCATGTACTCTGCACACGCCTTTTTTTCCAAATATCACGTCACTTAATGCTAATGCAATAGACACATTCTGATGTTGCACATCGTGACATGTATATACATTCTGAAGGTATTTAAAAGAAGAATCTCCGGATTCTTTCACTTTGGTCAGAAATTGTGGAAAATTATTCTTTTTTAGTGCATCTACTTCCTCTTTGACACGCTCATTTTCGCATACAAAGTGTAATGCCCTGAGTGCAGCACGATCACCAGCGCAGTCACGTATCCGTGTGATATTATTGATAATCTCTTCCTTGGATACCTCTCCTAAAAAGTTTTTTCCAAAACATTCCGCTGCCTTTTTCATTTCCTGTGGAATTGCTGCATAGTCTGGGGTCAAATCTGTGTGAGTGCCTTTCGTATCTGTAATACATAAACTATATCCATATGTATTCAAATCAAACTTCAACTGTTCCACAATCGGATTTTCCGGATCTGCAAAATCAATATGTATCAGACTTCCTACTGAACATGCCATTTGATCCATTAAACCACATGGTTTTCCGAAATACACATTTTCTGCATACTGACCAATCTTGGCAATTTCTATCGGATTAACTTCACCACCATTGTACATATAGGAAAGAATCGTTCCAATAAGTGTTTCAAAAGCAGCTGAGGAAGAAAGGCCTGCACCAATCAACACCTCACTGGTCACATATGCCTGAAATCCTCCAATTGCATGACCATCCATTTTCATCTTGGCAAGTACACCACGGATGAGTGCATTCGTGGTACCTTCTTCTTCTGTTTTTTTCGCCAGCTCATCCAGCTGAACGATAATCATACCACTATATCCATCTGACATCACTTTTACAATCGGTTCATTCAGTTTTCTTGCAACTGCGATTGCATCATTGTTAATGGATGCGGCAAGTACCTCCCCATGCTGATGGTCCGTATGGTTTCCTCCTATTTCACTTCTTCCAGGTGCACTGAATATCTCTATTTCACCTTCATCGAAAAATGTCTTGTAACTGTCGATTGCTTTCCGATAACGTTCCTTCTCATATGGAATCCGGTTCAAATCAACATATAATTTTGTTAATTTATTATCGAAAAAAGTCCCATTCAATAACTCGATCGTTTTTTTAATTTCCATAATATCACCCCAATCACCTTATATATAGAAAAAGCACTGTCTCATCGAGCAACGACCAGACAACGCTTTCTCCTGTCAATTCTAATTTATGTCTGATGCATCTGTTACTTCATCTGCAGCAATTCCTTTTTCTGCTTTCAGTTTTTTATTTGCATCTTCTACATTCATTCTTGAAAGTACAAACATAATCAATACATCAAAGATTAACGGAAGCCAAAGATACATAAACTGCATCATATCAAGTGCAGACTGCGGCTGAGTTGCATTTGTTCCGACATATCCACTGAACTCAAGCATCCATCCAACAACAGCGGTTCCAAGACCTCCACCGATTTTTACGCCAAGAGAAGTACAAGAGTACATCGTTCCGTCAATTCTCTTTCCCTGTGTAAGATAAGTGTATTCAGAGCAGGATGCGATAACTGCATTCATATCTCCCTGCCATGGTCCCTGACCTAAGGCTGCAAGAGCTGTAAACGCCATCATCAGCGGAACACTGCCCATATATCCGGCAACAACAACAAGTGCTCTACCAATGACTGCTAAAACATAACCTCTTAAGTTCAGTTTGTACATACCTTTCCACTTACCAACTAAGGTTGGTGTAAAAATTAAGGCAATGATCAGTGGAATATTAACTGCCCATGCAAATTGTCCAAACAAATTCTTATTTTTCAGTACCCATGTCATGTAATAAATGCCAGCTCCAATCATGGCACCATATAACTGCTGTAAAATATATGTTCCACAAATCATCATGTAATATTTGTTTTTAACAAGAAGCTTG
>NZ_JBBMEK010000022.1:0-24841 GCF_040096555.1 Coprococcus intestinihominis
TTTCAAAATATCATAGAAAGCTTTTTCTTCATAATCTATACCCATATTCTTGAAGGAGTTCTTTTCTGTTTTCAGTTCAGACAACAACTGTGCAAGCTGCTCCGCAACATCATCAAGGACTTCGTTGGCATACGCTTCATCACGACGACGGTTATTATACTCATCAACAACTTTCTTGAGTCTGTCTGCAAATTCCACACCCATAATCTTATTGACTTTCTTAAACTCGTCAATCGCCTGAGAAAGAAGTCTTTGAAGTATCTTGATTTTCGTATTCGGCAACTGAATAGCATTTATCTTATCCATATACTCATCGCTGAAAATGTCCACCGATATATGCTTTCCGGTTTCAAATAATTCCTCAATGCCATCAGACTGAATTGCACCCTCAAGCATTTTGCGGACACGAGCGTTCATCTGCTCAATATCCGGTGCATCGCCTTTTGTCAACTTGAAAAGGATAGAACGGACAGCACAATAAAAATGGATATAATCCTTATCTTCATCAGAGAATTTCTCACTTGAACTACAAAGATTAAATGCCTGCTTCATTCTCTTGACTGCTGCCATAAATCTTCTTTCCAGTTCTTCAGACAACTGCACATACTCAACTGCACGATTCAGGCAGGCAAGCTGTTCAGTAGGAGAACCGTTGAAGAAATCACTACTGTTAAAGTTGTGGAACATCTGACCAAGAACTTCTAACTGGTCTTTTACAATCGTGATAGACTGCTCCACACCTTCAAATTCTTCGCTCTCAAAATTCGTATATTTCTTGAGGGCAGTGTTCATATTTTTCTTAATACCTATGTAGTCAACAATTAAACCTTTATCTTTGCCCTCGCATACACGATTTACACGGGAAATCGTCTGAATAAGGGTATGCTGCTGAATAGGCTTATCAATGTAAATCGTATCAAGCTCCGGCACATCAAAACCAGTCAGCCACATATCTACAACAATGGCAATCTTAAAGTTTGACTTCGGATTTTTGAACTGACGGTCAAATTCTTTCCTATCCTCTTTTGTGCCAAGCATATCAAAGAGGTCTTTTTCATCATCTTTATTACGAGTCATAACCAACTTAATTTTTTCCATTGGCTTCAACTCTTTTTTATCTTTTTCACTCAGAACAACCCCGTCATCACAAATCTTCTTTTCTGTCCATTCCGGTCTGAGTTCCTTTACTATTTTATAGAAATCGTATGCTATATTTCGGTTGGAACATACAAACATTGCTTTGCCTGCTACAGTTGCACCTTCTGCCACACGGGTTTCATAATGTTTGATAAAGTCCTCCGCAACAGCACGAAGTCTATCAGGGTCGCCAATAATAACTTCCATTTTTGCAACTGCTTTCTGACTTTCTTCTACTTGATGTTCATTTGCCCCCTCAAGTTCACACTGAGCATAATATTCTTCAATCTGTCTTACCTTATCCTGATTGAGCATAACCTTGGCTGCACGACCATCGTAAACAAGATTAACTGTAATACCGTCCTTAACAGCTTCCGTCATTGTATATGCGTCTACAACACCACCAAAGACTTCGATTGTTCCATCAACCGGAGTTCCGGTAAATCCAACATAAGTCGCATTTGGTAAAGAATCGTGCAGATACTTGGCAAAGCCATAGGTTTTCTGAACACCTGACTCTGTAATCTTAACCTTTTGGTCGAGATTGATTTGGCTTCTGTGTGCTTCATCAGAAATACAAATAACGTTCGTTCTGTCTGTAAGAAGCTGCAAATCCTCTGTAAATTTCTGAATGGTAGTCAGATAAACACCGCCACTCTCTCGTCCCTGAAGCTCCTCACGAAGTTTCTCACGGGATTCAATGCTTACAACAGTTTCATCTCCGATATATTTCTTTGAACCGACAAACTGCTTGGAAAGCTGGTCGTCAAGGTCTGTTCTGTCTGTAATAATAAGAATAGTCGGGGAGGAAAAGTATTTGCTTTTCATCAGCATACGGGTAAGGAAAAGCATTGTATAACTCTTGCCGCACCCTGTTGCTCCGAAGTATGTACCACCTTTACCATCTCCTTCAGGGCGAAGATGTGCCTTGATATTCTCATACAATTTATTTGCCGCAAAGAACTGTGGATAACGGCACACTATCTTCAAATCCTTATCTGAGTTATCCGGAAAATAAATAAAATCTTTGATAACTTCAAGCAAACGGTCTTTTCGGAAAAGTCCCTTTATCATTGTTACAAGAGAATTGATACCGTCCAGTTCTTTATCGTCTGAGTTTATCTTTCTCCACGCATAGAAGAAATCATACGGGCTGAAGAAAGAACCATATTTATTATTTGCTCCATCACTGATAACAACAAACGCATTGTATTTGAAAATCTCCGGAATATCTCTGCGGTAACGGATTGTAAGCTGCTTATATGCGTCCATTATGGTCGTATTCTCTTGTACCGCACTCTTAAATTCAAGAACAACAACAGGAATACCATTTACGAACACAATGCCATCAGGAATACGCAACTGATTATTTACGCCTTCAATTTCAAACTGATTAACCACTTTGAAAATATTGTTTTCGGGAGTGTCGAAATCAATAAGTTCAATGTAGAGGTCTTTCTGCGTTCTATCCTCACGGTTAAGAATAAATCCATCGCAGAGCAACTTAAATACAGCTTTGTTTGCTTCATAAATCGTACCGGAAATATTACGCAGCATTAGAATGACACTATCCACCTCACTCGGTGTAATACCGTCTTTCGCATAGCGATTATAAAGGTATTGCTTCATGTCGTCCGTAAGCAGAACCTCTGTCCTTTCTCTGTGTATCTGGTCGCCACTGACATAGGTGTAGCCCTCGTCTTTGAACAACTCCATTATTGACATTTCCAATGCGTGTTCATTAAAATTTGCCATTGCGTTCACTCCTTTTTATCAGCATATATCTCTTTCAATATTTGCTTATGTCGCTGTTCCATTTCATAATCCTGATATTTCAGTCCCAATTTGGCAAGCATTAGAGTTCCTTCCATATCATCTATATTTCCATAACTTACTGCACGACTTACTCCAGTCAATGCCCCAAGTATTAGCCTCGTGCAATCAAGAGCAAAATCTATCAACTCCTGAATATCAGGATATGTAACCGGATTTTTATCCCATACTTTTTCTTCTGCTAAAATATGTTTCTCGTCATTATGAGCATATATCTTGTTTCTTTGAACACGAATATTCTCTTGTTTTTTGCTGAGAGAGCAAAAACGCTTTTGATACAATCCTAAAAATTCTGAAAATGTCAGATTAACTTGTATTGGTACTTTTTCAAAATCAGGTGTATCAAATAATTTTAGAATTTCTCTTTGGCTTTTCACTTCATTTTCATAGAAACATTCTTCCGTTGGTTTCAAATGATGCTGATATGGAACTTGGAAAGAATATTCTCTACCCTCTTCCTTAATTGTTACTATATCTCTATATTCTGGAAATAAGTCCAAATTATCTCTGCAATACTTTAAGAGCAACCCAACTGAAACAACGTCTTTTGTTTTATCATACAATTTTGCAATTTCCATAAAACAAGCCTTTTGCAACGCCCCATACACTACTTGATAAAAGGCAGGAGAAAGATTCATTTCATCGTTATACTTCTTGCTCATTTCTCTATACTGCATCATAATTGCATAATACGCATTAGCGTCAAATGCACTTTGATATAAATCCTCTGCAAGTTTGATTAACTTTTCTTTATCCATTTTTCACACTCCTTGCAGTAAATGATAATTTAGAAGAAACTGCTCAATCATTGTTTCAGGAGCAATTTGCAGCTTTTTATAATGAAAATGAACTACCAGATGGTTACAGTATTGCTACATTAGATAGTCTTTGTTCAATTAAAGGTGGGAAACGACTCCCTGCCGATGGCGAACTGCTTGATACTCCAACCGCACACCCATATATCCGTGTGCGTGATTTGGGAAGCAATCGGTATGTGTGTCTGACCAATCAATTTCAATATATTGATGAAGAAACACATTCTGCTATATCACGGTATATTGTCAATACTAACGATATTGTTATTTCTATCGTTGGAACTATTGGCTTGATAGGAAAAATACATACTTCGCTCAACAATGCAAACCTTACTGAAAACTGCGTTAAACTGGCTAATATTCATACGGTTACCCCTGATTATCTTTACTATACTCTTTGCTATAAAAAGCAAATAAAAGAGATTGAATTATTAACAGTTGGTGCAGTTCAATCTAAGTTACCGATGTACAATATACAGTCAATGAAAATCCTCGTACCCCCAGCAGAAGTTATAGAGGACTTTCAACATAAATTCGATATATTTAATGAGCAAATCGAAGCAAATACTATCGAAATTCAAAGACTTTATGAATTGCAATCTGTTTTATTGGCAAAGCTGGCATATTAAGCCGCTAAATTATCATTTATCTTCTGTTTCAAAGCTATTCTATCGGTTATTGTCTTGTAGGCTTTCACAATTTTTCTCTGCTTTTCAATATCTGGTACTGGAAGTTCCACCTTACACATTTCCTCCCAATCCATTACTTCACGTACACTGCCATGCGATTTAAAACGAGCATATCTATCAAATTCAGGGCGGCTAAACCACAACATTAAATATTCCGGCAAAAGTTTCTCTGTATCTATCACCTCAAATACTGTATAAACATTGCTTACAAGCCCTTCTTCATAATCTTCAAGCAATGCAATAGCGATTTTATCTCCTCTACGAGAGGTATCTGGTATATATGTGAATTGTCCTTTTTTAACTATCTTATACTTTGTAAAATCTGTCCCAACAGTATTTGCAATAGACTGAATAAACTGCTTTTGTACAGAAACACCTAAGAGATTTTCTTTTTTTCCTTCCTTATTGCGAATATCTACCTGTCGTATATATTCCCCAAGAAATCTGTATCCTTCTTTCATTCCTACCACCTTAACCAATGTATTTTCTATGAGCAATTTTCACATTACTCTGCTTAACCATTGCATATTGCAATGTAGTATCTATTCTTTTATGTCCCAAGAGCTGCTGAAGCTGCTCTATTGGCATTCCTTTGTCTATTGCCATTGTCGCAAGTGTTCGCCTGAATTTATGAGGGTGTACCTTATTTAGTCCCAATCGTTTTCCAAGCTGTCGTAATCTCACTTCAATACCTCCGATATTCATTCGATTATACGGAAATTGTAATGATACAAAAAGTGCCGGATTATCGTCCTTTCGGCTATTCAAGTAGTTCTGCAAATGTATTTTTGTTCTTGCATCAAAATAAACTATTCGCTCTTTATCCCCTTTACCGAAAACAACACATTCTCTTTCGTTAAAATCTATATCCTCACGATTTAGCAACACCATTTCTCCGACACGCATACCCGTTGAGGCAAGCATATCAATCATTGCCAAGTCCCTGAGTTCCTTGCAATTATCCCTCATCAATTCAAGTGCTTCATCAGAGTAGGTTTCTTTAATGTTCGTTCCGGTCTTAACCTTATGTATTCGCCTGACCGGACTTTTCAAAATATAATCCTCGTCCTCAAGCCAAGAGAAAAAACTGGAAAGTATTCGTCTTATATTATCTATCGTAACCTTACTTGATTTTTTCTTAGCCTGATACTCGGTCAAATAGCAACGAATATCGTCGGTCACAATATATTTGATACCCTTTCCAATGCCATCAAGCATCGATTGTATCGTTGCATTATAGTATTTCAAGGTTTTCTCCGAACAGCCTTCAATACGCTTTGCCGATAGGAAAGATTCTACTAAATTCTGTTCTGAAAGTTCCTTATCTCTTTCTGTCTTTGTTACCTCATAATCAAAAAGTGTATGCTGCAACACCTCTTGCAATCTTTCTGTCTGTGCGTTATTCAGGTAAGGTAACATTCCTTGAATAACATCTGTAATTAGGTTCTTTTTCATAGTCAATTCTCCTTTTGTTTTTTAAGAGAACGACTACCAGTGGCAGTCCCTTGTTTTAACTCCCGCCACTGATGGGAGTTCTATTGTAAATGATAATTTAGTGGCTTAACAGTGTCCTAATAACTGCGGTAGTAACATTTTTGATAATTCTTCAAGAATATCAAGCTCTTTTGAAATGTATTTTAATTGTTCAAAGAAACCTGAAACTTTGTGGTTAAACAAATCTAATTCTTTTTTGCTTGGCATTAAAAATGGCATTTCTTTAATTATTTTAGAATTTATGGCTGTCGTTATTGAAGAAGTACTGCCTAAATAACCGTAATTAAAATTTTTCAGATAGCAATACACAAAGAAAAGATTTTCTTTTGTGCAAGGGAAATGAGCAATCGCTTCATTTGTAGTTACTTCATTAGTCACTATTGCAACTCGACCAACTGTCATTTTAAAACTTAGCAATACTGAATTAGCTGGAACTATTTTTACATTATGCTTTTTTACTGCTTCATTGGTTAAATATTCTGCACTTTTGAAAATAAACGGGGAGTTTGTTTTCATATCCGCTATTGAAATCCAAACATTATCCGTTTGATTACTGGTAAACCATTCTGGCTCACTTCTTGGAGGTGTTTTTCCAATAGAAATATCAAACGAATGAACTGCATTTTCAATAGTCCACCCATCAGGCAATGAACTAAAATCAGTATTAGCAGTAGAACTTTCAGCTAATGCTTTGAAATTACCAAATTGTTCATTGAATATAGTATCAATACAAGCTACTAAATTATCATTTATCTTCTGTTTAGTTTCTATTCTTTCGTTCAAAACCTTATAAGCATTTACAACAAGCTGTTGAAAATCCATTGGTGGAATTTCAAATGGGACTGCACACATATCCTCCCAGTTAAAGAATTCCGTGGCACTGCCAGTTGACTTATATCGAGCATATCTATCAAATTCGTCCCTACAAAAGAACATGTACAAATAATCTGGCAGCAATTTATCAAGATATTCCTGCTTAACTCTAAATGCGACATAATCATTCGTAAAAATATACTCTCTATCGGTATTATTGTATGCCATACCGATTTTTTCTCCATTGCGAGTTGTACGTCTATTAAATACAAACTCCTGCGGTCTTAAAACAATGAATTTCTCATAAGTACGTCCAATTAAGTTTGCCCTTGTTTGCATCATCTGCTTTGTATTAGAACAACCTCGAACATCTTCAATACCATATTTCAAATCAGAGTTTGTTCTGGATACCATTTCAATATATTGTCCTAACTGATTATAATTCGATTTCATATCCCAACTCCTTAAATACAGCAAGCAAATCTGATTTGGATTTTTCCTCTTGAACAAGAAGTTCTTTGAGTTCTCCCTGCAACGACTTCATTTTTGTATCAAAGTCGATGTTCTCATCACGATTGACAAACTCAATATATCTGCTCGGTACAAGAGTAAATCCTTTTTCCTTTACTTCATCAAAAGAAGCAGAATAACAAAACTCTGGTACATTCTCATAAGTTTCCTCATAGCCTTCCTGCTGCCAGTTATGATATACACTTGTAACTTTAGCTCTATCTTCCTCTGTCAATTCAATGTACTTCTTCTCATAAGGACTGCCCATCTGTCGTAAATCCATAAAGAGTATTTCATCTTCTCGGTCACGATAGCGTTTGAGCTTTCCGTTCTGTTCCACAACACGAGCCTTTTTATTCTTATTGAGTACCCAAAGGGTAACGCTGATGTCAGTGGTATAGAAAAGGTTTCTCGGAAGAATAATAATCGCTTCTACCAAGTGATTTTCTATAAGCTGCTGTCTGATTTTCAACTCTGTACCATCATCAGATAATGCACCATTGGCAAGCAGGAAACCTGCCACACCGTTTTGAGAGAGTTTGGAAACAATATTCAGTATCCAACCATAGTTTGCATTACTTGTCGGCGGAACTTCATAGCCGTTCCAACGAGGGTCATCTACAAGCTCATTTTCGGCTCTCCACTGCTTCTGATTGAAAGGCGGGTTTGCCATAATGAAATCTGCTTTAAGGTCTTTGTGCTGGTCATTGGTAAATGTATTGGCTGCCATTTCTCCAAGATTTGCAGAAATACCACGGATAGCTAAGTTCATTTTTGCCAGTTTGAAAGTGGTATTTGTGTATTCCTGACCGTAAATAGACACTTTCTTTTTATTACCGCTGTGTGCTTCTACGAACTTGATGGACTGCACAAACATACCGCCCGAACCGCAACAAGGGTCATAAAGTATTCCATCGTAAGGCTCAAGCATTTCGGCAATCAGGTTTACAATACACTTTGGTGTGTAGAACTCTCCTTTACCTTTTCCTTCTGCAAGAGCGAACTTACTAAGAAAATACTCATATACACGACCTATAATGTCGTTCTCTTTATCATCAGTGTTGATACGATTGATTTCATCAAGCAAAGAAGCCAACTTTGCAGTATCAATATGTAAGCGGGAGTAATAGTTATCCGGCAAAGCACCTTTCAGTGCCGGGTTGTTCTTTTCAATCGTATAAAGTGCTGTATCTATCTTCAGGGCAATATCGTCCTGCTTTGCATTTTCAATAATGTACTTCCAACGGCTTTCTACAGGAAGATAGAATACATTTTCCTGAGTATAAAACGGCTTCATATCCGCATACTTTTCGCCGTGTGTAGCAATAATTTTATTACGGCATTCCTCAAACTTGTCACTAGCAAATTTAAGGAAGAATAAACTCAGAACAATGTGCTTATACTCCGCAGGCTCAACAGAACCTCTCAGTTTATCAGCACTTTTCCAAAGTGCTTCTTCCATTGATATTTCTTTCTTTGGTTTAGCAGCCCTTGCCATCTATAATTACCTCCGTGTTTTAATCTTCATCTAAAATAACTTCGCATATATCTCCGATGTCACAATGAAACACCTGACATATCCTCATCAATACTTCAAGAGATACTGGCTCATTCTTATTTATCTTCGTTGCAGCGTATGATGTGATTTCGGCTGCACGCATTAAATCCTGTCTTTTCATTTGATTGTCAATCATAAGTTTTTGAAGTTTGTTATAGCATATCTTCATCAGTAACACCTCTTCATCTTATAATTCTTCTTCGTTACAGTTAACCATTTAACATTATATATTAAATTTTCAGGCATTTCAAGATTTCAGACAGAAATGTAACCTTTCAGACACTAAGGTGTCACTTTTTGCAAACACCTAATGCAACTCTTCTAAAGAATAATAAAAATGAGATGCCGAAGCACCTCAATTATACATTCTATTATTAACATTCAATGCAATCATTGCTATGACCTTTTCTATCGGCGGCTCTTTTCCGTCCGGTGCAACTGCTTTCCAAAAAGCTATTGCTTCCGGTTCAGCACTTTTCATTGCTTCCCGAATGGCAAACTGCATTTCCTCTTTTACTGCTTTTTCGGTTGTTCCATTTTCTTTTGCTATTTGTCTGAAAATGTCGTTCACTTCTACTTCCTCCTATGTCTATTAGTATGTGTCTATCACTGACAGTTGTTGTTATAGCATATTCTCTCTGTCGAAGTCCCGAAAAATTTGTCGATAGCAGAAATTTTTTATACTAAAAAAAAGAAAGCTCGTCGATTAGGACGAACTTCTGTGTTTTATGGAAGTATTTGCTTTGACTGCTTCACAAGTGTATCTATGACTTCATAAATTCTGTTTCTATCTTCAGGAGCAAGTTTCTCAAGCTTCTCATTCAGCATTGAGTTCTTGACTGTATATCCCGTTTCCAGAACATCTGTAAGAACCATATCCGATGATACACCTAAAGCATTTACTATCTTTATGAAAGTTTCGAGTGACGGAATTTTCTCTCCACGCTCAACCATACCAATATAATTTGTTGTCAAATCTGTTTTCTCAGCCAAATCTTCTTGGCGTAATTTCCTCGCAAGTCGGAACTTTCTTATATTCTTGCCGATTGTATCGAGCTTCATCACATCACCTCCCTTAGTGTGTTTCCATAACTAATAGTATAGGTTAAGTCGATTTCAAATCACACGCACCCAAAGGAAGCCAAACCAACTATTAGTGATGATTCCCAACTATTTTTATGTTATACTATAAAAGTAGTAATTCACGATTGTTAATGGCGAAAGACAAATCACAACCCAAGAGCCAAGTTAAACAATCTCCATAGAATAAACTTAGGGGTAAAAAGGAATGGACGAACAAAAGATAATATTCAGTAATCGGTTTGAAAAAGAGAAATTTGAGGATTACAAAACAGATTTGGGAACTGGCAACACAATCACTCCTGACTTTACGGAAGCTGATGATTTTTTGAAATTCATACAGAAGAACCGCAGAAGTGTTCCAAGTAAAGAACGAATTGCTGATAAGGACAAATTCATCAAAACCGTTTACGAGTTATCCAACAGCTTTGAAATTGACGCTGACCTGATAGAATTTGCCGAGGGATATATCGCCAACATCTATGTAGATTATGCCTGCTACACTGGATATATCAAGAAGCTGTTAGCAATTCTTTTTATCCTTGCCGATGATATTTCCTTTTTAAACGGTAGTAAAGAAAATGCCGATATGCTTTTCAGCTTCACTTATCACACACACCATATTTTCCTGAATAACAGAGAAACAACTGATTTCTCATAATGTACCCGATGGCTACTCAACTGAGCAGCCATCTTTTCAATTTTCCAGACACCGTCTGGAATTTTTAATATGCCGGAATACCGTATCCATAGATATTGCTGCTTCCGACTGCGTACTGTCTTTGCTTGCAGGCGTCGCCTGAGTTGCCCTCTACGGTATAAACTGTGCCATTCTCACACTTCTCTACGATACCAACGTGGTCTGTTGTACCGTCGCCTTCCCAATCAAAGAAGATAATATCTCCTACCTTTGGTTCATAAGTGCGGTCTTGCCATTTTCCATTTGACTTAAACCAGTTTGCACCATCCACGCAACCTGCAAATTTCGGAACAAGTCCGCTTTCAATATACCCGCATTGGTCAGCACACCAAGATACGAAGCAGGCACACCATTCCACTCGACTATTAAAGCCGTACCAGCTCCAGTAAGGTTGTCCGCCCTGATTGCCTAGCTGTGTCAAGGCAACCTCAACAATCGCCTGATTACCTCCGGCAGTAAAGGCTCGCCCATACGGATAGTACCTCAGAACGTGAGCCGGATATTGGGTATCTCCATAACTGTCCCAACCAAGCCTTTGTGCCTGCTGAGTGGAAAACTCCACTGCATTGGCATAAGAATAACCGCCGTAATTCGTTTTTGCCCAAGAAATATATCCATTACCGAAGTTGTAGCCTTGCAAGGCAAGTTTGATATGCTCCATATCAATCGGACTTTCCACTTCTGCCGAGGTAAGAGCCGCTTTCAATTCCTGAACACCACACTGGATAGAATATTCAGGGTCTTTAATTCCATTAGGTTCGTGCGGATACTTCGTATTGAAACTTCCTTCTGCTGCCTGCATAGGGTCAAGTCCTCTGCCGCCGCTTTCCTGCATCATAACCGCCTTGATAAGTTCTACATACTCAGGAATGCCGTACTCCTTGGCATACTTCTGTATGATAGGTTCATAGGCTTCTACCTCTGCACTTACCGGAGTATAGGAATTACTGTCACTTCCTCCTCCAAACATTGCTACGGCAGCACCAAACAATACGACAATCATAATAATCAGCACCGCTATCCAACCGCCTGCTGCGATTGCTGCTACAAGTGCTTTTGTCCCTGCAATAATCGCTTTGACTGTCGCAACAGTAGCTTTCGCTGTCGCTTTGACGGTATCTGCTGTGGCTTTCGCCGCTTTCTTTGCCGCCTGAGCCGCTTTCTGTGTTGCTTTGGCTGTTATTTTTGCTGTTTTCTGTGCTATAACGGCAGCTTCTTTTGTGGTCTTAATAGAAGTCTTTGCCGTTTGTTCAGCAGTCTTAACCGACCTTTGAACAGTATTGGTTGCACCTTTCGATACGGTCTTGACTGTCGTATTTCCTGCCGACCTTGCAGACTGTTTAATTGTTTTCTCCGTACGCTCCAGAGTTCGGATGCTCTGTTTTCCGACAGGATTGACCGATTGTTTTTGAAGCTGCTTCTCTGCACGCTTGGTCTTGAAATTCTCAATTCCCCTTTTGGCTTTCTGATAATTCTGTCTTGTTTCACGCACACCCCATCTGCCGACTTTATCCGCACGGTATGCCGTTTCGTGAACAGTCCTATCCGTTGCCGCTTCGATTTTATCGGAAGCATATTCCTCTGCGGAATTTTCCGAAGCATTGGTGGAATGTTCTGCCTTATCTTTCGTCATCACATAGGCTTTCTTCATTCGCTCCGTGGCAACTGCTGCCTTATTTATGGTCTTGATTGTACCTTTGCTTGTATCTCTTGTTTTTATATCAGCCATCGGTTTCCTCCTTTCTCGAAAAATAATAGAGAGTGGGGTTTAATCCACTCTCTTAGCGACAACAACAAGCCTGCCATTGTTTCTTGAATATTCACAAGTAGAAAGAGAAATCAGCTTGTCGCCATATTCTGCCGATACTCCGGTATCATACAAAGAAAGTTCCTTGCACTTAGCAACATACGCATCAAACTCTGCCGCATTTTCTGCGTCCGTAAACTCATAATACTTAAAGCTATCGGAGCTGTCTGTATAAACGACTGTCTTAAAGACTGCAATCACTTCATACCGGTGTCTGTCCGTCAGTGTATCAAAGGTAATCGTCTTATGACCTTCCCAAAAGCTCTTGTTTCTGTACTTCATCAGTCCCGTAAACATCAAGCCGTCATTCATATGGTGTCCGTATATAATGATGTTGTCTGAAGGTTTCTGCACATCACAATTTTCCTGCACATATGGACAGCCATAAGCGGAATAGGTCTTATCAAACTTGTGCTTCAGGTAGAAGTTCGGCTCATTTACAGACTGCACGACCGGATAGTTGATATTGGTATCCTCAACCTTTATCCAACCCACCATATCCTCATTCTGCCGATAGAGTTCAAGATATTCCGCAAGATAGTCCTTATCTTCCGAAAACGTCACGCCCTCATTTTCCTTTGGCGGCTCGTCCTCCACAATCTCCGCAAGGTTATCATAGACTTCATTCTGCTTGGCAGAGTCAATGTGATTACGGATAATAAAGAAGGTGCTTACAGACAACACTACCGTAAACACCATCGCAATAATAATATAGATTTTTCTGCTCATTTTCTCTTACCTTTCCATATCATTTCTCTTAGGTGGAGTCAAATCTCTGCAATACTCCGGATACCTCAACTTGATACCCTCCATAAAATACGGAGCATATCCGCAACAGAACAGTTCCTCCGGTGTATAGAGATTTTCCCTGCCTTCTTCCGTAAATCCATTCCAGAGATTAAAGGCAAGGTGGCAGACCTTGACTGTGCCACTTGTCTGCCAACCGCCGTGCATACCTTCCGGTATGATGCAATCCCTCTTAAAATCAAACATCTTTCCGATGTTCATTCTTGTTTCTTCTGAAATACCCATCACATAGAAAAATGCTCTGTGATAGCAGTCGTTGACTTTGCACTTATCCAGATTTTCCAATACAAAATCTCTGTGTGCAGCATTGCGAAATTGAATTTTAGACATTGTAAATCCCTCCTTACGCTTCGCCCGGCTTGGTCGTCATCAGTTTATAAAGTTTCGTGTTCTTAGGAAATTTGTTTGCAAACGGTACAAGCGAACTTCCCACCTTGATAAGTCCGTGTCCTGCTTCCACATTCGTGATATAGGACATCTGGAGGTCAGAAATATTCAGAAGTTTTGCAAGCTCAAGCCTGTCTGTGGAAGCCTGATTCAGCATAATAATGAACTCTGAGTTTGCAAGCATTGTTCTCGCTGTGTGGCTCTGCAAAAGGTCATCGACATTCTGAGTGATTCCACTTGCGTATGCACCGTATTTTCTCACACGCTTCCACAAGGTAAAGAGGAAGTTTGCAGAGTATTCGTGCTGGAACAGAAGATAAATCTCATCAATGAAGATAAAGGTGTTCTTACCCTTTGCACGGTTCTGTGTGATACGGTTCAGGATAGAGTCAAGGACAACAAGCATACCAATCGGCATAAGCTGTTTACCCAAATCAAGAATGTCATAGCAGATAAGGCGATTATTGGTATCCACATTCGTCTGCTTTGCAAAGGTATTCAGAGAACCGTGTGTGAAAAGTTCAATGGCAAGTGCCAGTTCCTTTGCTTCCGGTTCGTCCTGCTGCAAAAGTTCTGCCCTGAAATCCTGCAAGGTCGGTATATGTCCCTGATAGTCATTCTGCTGATAACTGCGATACACGCTTGCCGTGCAACGGTCAATGATAGACTTCTGCTTCGCTCCGAGATTTGTTCCTCCGATAAGCTGTTCACAAAGGGACATAATAAACTCGGATTTCAAAATGACAGGGTTTGCACCGTCGCCGTAATCCTTATTCATATCCATTGCATTGATGTGATTGTCGGAAGTAGCAGAAATATTGATTACCTCTCCGCCCATTGCATTGACAAGCTGTGAATACTCTCGCTCAGGGTCGATGATGATAATATCTGCGTCTGAAGAAAGCACCTGATTGATGATTTCTCCCTTTGCCGCAAATGACTTACCACCACCAGATACACCGAGAATAAAGGAGTTACCATTCAAAAGCTGCTTACGGTCTGCGATAATCATATTTTTGCTGATAACATTCTGACCGTAATAGATACCGTTCTCGTGGAAAATATCCTGCACCCTGAATGGGATAAATACCGAAAGGCTCTCTGTTGTAAGTGTTCTGAACGCATCAATCTTTCTTGTTCCAAACGGCATTACCGTATTGAGTCCATCTACCTGCTGAAATCTCAGTGTTGCAAACTGGCAAAGATGTTTTCTTGCTGTGGTAAGCAACGCTTCCGTATCATTCTCAAGCTGTTCCTTACTGTCTGCCGTAATAACCATTGTGATAACAGCGAACATCATTCTCTGGTCACGGGTCGTAAGGTCATCGAGGAACTCTTTCATTTCTTTCTTCTGCTGCTCCATATCATACGGAACGGTGGCAGAGAAGTTATTATTGGCATTCTGCCTACGCTGCCAGTTTGTAATATTGGTTTCCACACCAAGCAGACGGTTTTCTGCTTCCTTTACTGCTTCATCAGTCGGAACAGGAACAATATCAATAGACATCATCAGATTTCTGTTCATATCCGTAAGTTCCGCTACCATACCGTCCTTGATATAGGACGCATATTCACGAAGAAAAAGGACTCTTCCATAACGGTTTCCCATCTTGAAATAGTCCTTTTCAAATTCCATTGTGTCGGGGCAGATATAATCCTTAAAATCGTGTCCCTTTTTTCTTGTTTCCTTAATATCAAAGTGGAAAGAGCTTTCTTCTCCCACACGATAGAAGTCGTGGAAAATACGAAGTCTTTCGTCTGTTTCCAGTTCCACACACTTACTTCCAAGCCTGCCGAAGTGAGCAATCAAATCTGCACCGACACGGGCAAAATAAGTTCTTGCGTCCTCCACACTCTTTTTGTTGATGGAAATGGTAATATACTTATCCTGAACAATGGAGTTTGCACCCGTTGCCTTATCAAGAAGCATTTTATTGTATTCCTCTCGATATTCGTCCAGATTATCTCCGGTTGTCGGAATAAGAATTGTCTGCTCAAAATCCAGTCTGTTGAGCCGACGATTATTGATTGTGATTTTTGTCGTTGCACCACTGTCAAGAGAGTTCAGAAGTTCGGAATATTCAAGGAACATCGCTTCCTTATCCTCACGGCTCGCCACTGCATAGTTAATATCCGTAAAGCGGTAGGTCTTTGAATATTTATCCTTTCCCACTTTGAAAATGCCATCATCAAAGATAGCTGCCACGGGAATCACGTCCTGCACCCCTTTCGGTACAACAAATTTTTCTTTATCCTGCTTAAACAGGTTTGTAAGAGTCTTAATCATTTGACTTCAATACCTCCTTCTGCTTCTGTTCAATGCTTGGCTTCATCAGTTCGTAATAAACATTGGTGGAGTGAAATACCAGCTTCTTCGGCATTAAAAACTCTGATTTTATCCACGCATAGATTGCTTTCTCTGCGGTCATACCGTTGTACTTCACAAAGCCAAGTGCCGCAAACGGAGCAGCACCCAAAATGCACACCCACGATACGGTTTCCGTGCCAACATACGGTCTGAGCAAGAAATACAGTCCTACCGCAACGCCACAAGCGAGAACAGAAAAAATGAACTGTCTGAGCGACAGTCCAAAAAACATTGACTCTGTATAATTTCTGATTTCTCGGTTAATTTTTACTTCCATATCTGTTTCCTTTCCTGCGGTTTCGGTCTTTCTCCCTCACGCATTTATCATTCAGGCAAAAGACTTTGCCTTTTCGTTTACCGCCATAGTAAACGCATTTCTTACAATCTCTTTGGTTCATCTCAAAATCTCTCCTTAAAGTCCCATCATCTCTCGGATAATACGGTCAGACATTTTTACTGCACCGACAAGAACAAGCATATTAAATACCAATTCCCCGATATATGCCCACACCTGCGTAACTGCTGCTGCATCAGGATTCACTACTGGTGGCGATGAAGCAAATACGGAGAAAATAATACAAGCAAGTACAATGACTGCTCCCTCAAGCAGAACTGCACAATAGCTCTTGATAAAACTCTTGCCTACATTCTGTGTAGGTTCTCCTGCAAATGTGGAAAGCGGTATCGGTGCAAGTGCTGTGTACATATACAACTTGAAAAATCGTCCATACACTGTCATTATCAGAATAAACGACAGCACCGTGATAAATAATCCTCCAATAAGCGTTACCGCCCACAAAGGGATACTCTCAAAAAATCCGCAATCCTCTATGGTCGTTACCATCTCTGCGGGCAAAGTCGTCTGTTCCGGAGTTCCAAATCCGGCAGCATTCATAATGGTTGAAATCGTACCTTGCACGATATTAAATAATGCAAGCATAAGCTCCATTCCGTATGTGATAACACCTTTCGCCAGTGCAAAACGAACAAAGAGTTTCAGAGCGTGTTCCGGTTTCTTCACATCTGTAAAACTTCCGCAGGTCTTTACCATACCTATCACAAAAAACAATACAAGTAAGGCAAGCCCGATAGCCTGAACTGCACCGTTGATGTCAACAATAACCTTCCAGATATTCCCGCCCTTAAAGTTCTGCGGTGTAGTTGTGATGAGTGTCCATATTTCCGACAGTTTTTCATTCCAAGTTTCAAGGGCATTTTCAAGATTTTGAACTACCCAGTTATCACTCATTCAAAGCACCTCCTTACAATTAAGGGGTGTACCTTAACTTGGCACACCCCTCGATAACTGTGTAACTCTTATCTTAGCCTGTGATAAGAGTAAGGATTTCTTTCGAAAAAGTGATAATGACACCACCCGCAAGAGTCAGGAAGCCATTGGCTCTCTGAGAAGGGTCGTGAGATTTGAGTGAAAGACCGACCTGCACGATACCAAAGCCAAGCAAAATCATACCGATGGCACGGATAAGTCCGAAGATAAAATCGGACAGATTATTGACTACGGTAAGCGGGTCATTCGCTGCAAATGCAGTCGTTGTCATTCCAAGTGCCAACGCACCGATAATGACCATTGTGCAGTAAGCACGGAAGCCTTTCTTAACCTTTCCGGTCATAGGCAGTTTCTTTGTTTCCTGAATGTCAGTTGCTTTTTTCTTAAAAATAGTCATAGTTGAATACCTCCAAAATTTAATTTGTTTGATTGTTTATGAACAGAGCTTCCATCTCCTCATCGGAAAGAAGTTCCCAGTTCGTTTCTTCCATTTCCTTTTCAGGAAGTGTTGCAGGGTCAATGTCCCAAATGGCAATCGAAGCAATATCTTTTGTGACTTCTCCGTGCTTATAAGGACTTGCCTTTCCGTCTGTGGTAAGTGCCACATTCGGGTGTTTCATAATGTCATATTTAAAATCCATAATGGGTCTTTCCCCACGGATAAATAAAATAGCGTACTGATTATCGAGCATACGCACCTCATCAGGGGTAAGTAACTCTCTGCCGCTAATCTGATAGTTGGTGGAATAGTTACCACTTCTTCCGGTACTCTTTCCGAACGTGTTGGTATCAATGGTTTCCTTTCCTAACAGCTCCGACACGTATTTATGGGTTGACTGCTCATTTCCACCAAGGTAAAGAAATTCATCGCAGTTACCCACAATGCTCTCCCACTGTTTTTCAAACAAGGCTTTAAGCTGTGCCAAGTTCTGTAAGATGATGCTTACCGATACCCCACGGGAACGCATAACCGACAGTATCTTGTCGAAGTCGTCCGGCAGTGAAACATTGGCAAATTCGTCCATCATAAAATGAACAGGCATCGGCAGACAACCGCCGTGGATATGGTCGGCTGAATAAAACAACTGCTGAAAAAGCTGTGTGTAAAGAATGGATACCAAGAAGTTGAAACTAGAGTCGTTATCCGGTATCAGTGCAAACAGTGCCACCTTTTTCTCTCCGAGTGACTGCAAATCCAGTTCATCGGCAGAAGTAAGAGCAGCAAGACTTTCCAAGTTAAACTTTTCAAGCCTTGCTGCAAGGGTTATCTGTATAGATTTTAATGTTTTGGAAGAACCGGAATGATAAGAGTGGTAATACTTCAAAGCAATGTGGTCAGGATTATCTATCATCAAATCCGAAAACAGATTATCAAGCGGAGAAGGACTTGGGTCGTCCTCGTCCTCAATCGCCCCGGCTCTGAGCATTTCCATTACCATCGCAAAATTCTGTTCTTCCGGCGGTGCTTCATAATGCAGATAAAATACAAGTGCAAGCAGAAGCATTGACGCTGCCGTATCCCAAAATGGGTCATTGCTCTGTGAACCTTTCGGAGTGGTACTCTTAAAAAGATTGGTTACGAGCTTCTGCACATCATTGTCATTCTGCAAATAAACAAAAGGATTGTAACAATGGCTTTTCTCCATTGAAATCAAATCAAGCACACGCACTTCGTAACCTTTCTTCTCAAGAAGATGTCCCGTATCTCGCAGGATTTCCCCTTTCGGGTCTAATATCACATAGCTGTTTCTTGCAGCGTTCATAATATTAGGCTTTGCATAAAACCTCGTCTTACCTGCACCGGAGCCACCGCACACAAGCGTATTCAGATTTCGTCTGTGCTTCTTGGCATTAAGTCCAATGCACACATTCTGAGTCATCAGCTTATTTTCTGATAGTGGCTTTTGTCGGTACTTTTTATCAATGGCTCTGACATTGCCCCATTTGGCAGAACCGTGTTCTTCTCGTCTGCGGTAATTCTTTCTTGTCGAAAAGTAAATCCCGATACCCATTCCATAGCATAAAAGCAAAATGAGGACAGTTTTCAAGCTGTCCCCACATAATTTTATGGAAAATGGATTATCAAAGAGTGTCGCAAGATTGGCTGCTATCTCCGGCAATCCTCCGCTTATGGAAGGTGCAATCAGAAGTGCCAGCCATATGACCGGAACGATACCGACAATGGATAAAATAATGGCAGTCTGCCTGTCATTATCTCGCTTCATCTGAGCGTTTCCTTTCAATTACTTTGAACTTTTTCAATGGGGCATTTCCGACTTTTACAAGCAGGTCGTCTACTGCGTCTGCGGACTTGCCTTCCTCCATCAACTTTGTTTTCTCATCGTTTAAGGAGCGAATGACAACACCGTGTTCATAATCGTCCAAAGCAATGTGGTAGAGTTTTTCTTTTTCCATATCTGCCCTCCGTTATCTCTCATAGTCCTTTGAACGCTCCTGCTTCTTGCGGAACATTTCATCAGAGATATGACTGTGAATTTCTGCCATTGCATTTCGTGTCTTGGAAAGCTCCGCACGGATTTCTTTCGGCTCTTTGGAAGCCAGTCCCTCCGGAATACGGTTAATTGCAAAATTCTGTGTATCTACGCCATACTTCTTGCAAATCATATATCCGATACACACTGCCTGAAAGCCCATATCCCTGCGGCTGTAACTTTCGCTGTTGATGGAAAGCTGTGCGTGTCCAAGTTCCTGAGCGACACACTGAGCAACTGCTACGCTGTCGCCCACATTACGCTTCACATACAAGGTCTGCTTTTCATTATTATAGAAAGCTGCCATATTCGGATACGGAAGTTCATCGGTTGCCGCAACCTCTACCGGAGATACATCAAGCATTGTCGTGATAAGTGCTTTCGGGTCACGGTTTGCTGATACTGCCGGAGCTTTTCTTCCATTTGTCTGCGTAACATCAAATACCTTTTTGACATTGTAGGAAATACCCGGAGAACCATCTGCTCTTGTGTATTCCACTGGTTCAAGGATAGAAATACTCTTTGCCCCTTTGGTAATCTTCACATTGTCCTTACCCCAATCATCAAAATCTTTAAGCTGTGTCGCCTGCGGATACTGACTGTAAATAAGGAGAGCATTTGCTGCGGAATATCTGTCCATTCGACTCTGCGTATCAAGAAAACTCTTGAATTTCTCAGGGTCACTCACAATCTCACGGGAAGCGTCATCAATCATCTGATAGACCTTTTCTTTTTCTGCTCGCTTCTTTTCTGCATACTCCTCTTTGGATAATCTCGGCTGATTACCGCCAGCCTTTGCGGGTTTGAAATCATTTGTCATAGTGAATTACCTCTCTTTTGTTTTGGGTTTTTTCTTCGGCTGACGGTGTACCGTCTGACCGTTTTTCTGCTGCGGCTTCTTGCCGTCTTTCTTAACCTCCGGCTCTTTACGCTCTGCTTCTTTTTGCTGTTTTGCCTGTGCCTTATAACGGTCAAGTTTCTCTTTGACCGATGGCTTTTCCACTGGCTTTGCAACACCCTTATCAGATTGCGTTTCTACCGGCTCTGAGTTTTGCCTTGACAGAGGGCTTTTGTCTGTTTTGGCGACTGAGGGGTTTGCGTTTGCTCGCTCCTCTTTCTGCATTGGATTTCTGACCGCTTCTTCCATAATGATTTCACTCTTGGATTTAGTCGGCTTTTCTTTTTCAACCGCTTCACGGTCTGCGATAGCTTTCTCTGCTTCACTGACAATCGAAGCCTTATCCACTTTGCCAAGTTCAAATCTTTCAACGATACGCTGAATTTTAGAAGCGTCCTCTGCTCTTGCGATAATATCTACCGGAGCGTTCTCTCCCTTTGTGTTCTTATCTCTGAGGACACAATAAAGAACGCCATAGCGTTTTGCCTGTTCGGTAAACTTCTTCAAATCCTTTTGCGGAATGGAAAAGACTTTCAGCTCCTTGCCTGACTTAATCATATTGGTAAGCCTTGCTTTGCCCTTCGTCTTTTGTTCCTGCTTCAGAACCGATACCAAAAGCAATGCGATATTCTTCGCCGCCGAACCGCTTAATCTTGCAGCAACTTCAAATCCTTCAAGCGAAAGCCTGACGACCTGCTCTGCTGCGTCACCACCGTTGTTCATAGCGTGATTTCTCCTTTCTCTGCTGTTTTTGTTCCTCTGTTTCAATATGCTCAAGGTTTTCTTCCATAACCTTTGACCTCTCCGCAATATCCTCGCAGAGTTTTACTTCCCGTCGGAGTTTTTTCAATTCTCCATTGATAGAAGCGATTTCATCTTTTGCCGCTTGAAGCTGACCATCATCAATATTTGTTCTTATCTTTTTTCGGAGATGTGTTCTTCCGGCAATCAGATTTTTCATCTGCTCCTCTAAGGAAGTCTTATATGAAAAAAGCTGTTCGTCCGTGGAAATATTTTCTCGTCCGAGCAGCCTTACTTCATCAGTAATCTTATCGAGCTTCATCAAATCATCTTTCAAAAGATAATGAAGCCTTGCGTTATTCTGTTTCTTATACTTGGGCAGATAACCGAGTCTGTAACAGTAATACAGATACAGCCCATAAAGTCCGCCTTTCTTTTTCAGCTTCTGCCCTCTGGTCTGCATACGGTACTGTCTTGGCTTGTAAGTCGCCCTCTGGAACGGCTCAATCTCTGCCCATCTGTCACGATTTTCTTTGATACGCTCTACAATCCGGTCATTGGTATAATCTGCTCCGAGATTTTTCAGTCGTATCGGCTTATCGTATCCCTTTGGAATAACCGTCCAGTATTTTCGGCTTGGACTCAGGTTATAGGCATATCCCATTTCCTTGAGAGCAAACTGAAATTCTTTCAGGGTCTTGCTGTGGTCGATAGCATAATCAATGGCTTCCTTTGCAACCGAGTAGCGTGTCGGCATACCTGCCTTTTCTTTCATCGTCAGATACTCCGACTGCTTACTGCGGTTCGGATTCGGGTCATAGTAAAGTCCGTACTTCTCACAAATTCTGTCTGCAACTTTTCGGAATTTGAACCACGCTTTTTCCTCTCCCCACAAATGTTTGCCATCGACAAAAGAAATAGAGTTGATGACAAAATGACAGTGCAGGTGCTTTGTGTTCAGATGGGTTGTCACAACAACCTGAAATCTTTTCCCCCACACTTCATTTGCAAATTCCATTCCGATTTTCTGTGCCATCTCAGGAGATATATCTGTTTCCTTGAAACTCAAATATCCGTGATAGGCTTGGATACCGTCTGTCTTTTGGTACTGTTCCTTAACCGTTATGAACTGGTCACGGGCAATCGCCACATTACAGTTGATACCCTCAACATAAAATTCTCGCTCTGTTTTTTCTTCATCCTTTGCATAAGCAATAACATCAGCAAGAGCCTGATACTGTTCCGGTGAAAACTCCCTTTTGATATTTGCAGAAGTCTTTTCGGGATTGGTTGCATAGTCAATGACCTGACCGAGCCTTTCTGTTACCGACCACAACTTTGTTACTGCCATTTCATTTCGCTCTGATTTGGACGAAGATATGTCCTCTCAATCTCTGACTGGAACTTATTCCACTTTGCAGCTTCATTCTTCAGCATAGGTGCGTCAATGAAACCAAGTGTATTCGCTTTAGCCGCAAGCTGATTGATGTTATTACCGATAGAGGACAGTTCTCTCATCACATCATAGAAGCGGTCATCGGGTTTCTCTTTCGGCTCGTAACCTCTGATAAGTAAACGGATAAGTCCTGCTTCGGAAAGACAAGCCTTCTTTGCCTTTGCTGCCAAGTCCTGTGCTTCCTTGCGGTTAAAGCGTACAATCTTCTGAATGTTTCTCTTTCTCATAATCGGTATCTTCCTTTCTCTTTACTCTGCAATCTTTGTTAATCTGGAATAAGCACATCATCGTAACGCCAAGACAACTGCCGAGCAGTGTCCCAGCGGCGATAAGTAATAACTCTCTCAAATCAAGTTCTCCTTTCTCACGGGGTATTAGGGGCAACCCCTAACGAGCCTTTTACCGTTTGGGAAACTATGTTTATCCAAATGGTCTGCTCGCTAAGATTAAACATCTCCTCTGGGTTGCCCCGTTCTCAGGCTACTATCTCTCATAATCCTTTGATTTCGGCTTAAAAGGTTCAGCCATGATATTGCCGCCCACTTCCTTAGAAAAGCGTTCAGGATACTTGAACTGTTCCTTATACTTCTTCATCATATCGTCCGGCAAGCTCTGAAAGCTCTCACTCTCAGGCGGTGCATAACAGATAAAGAACTTGCCGCAGATAATATCAACCATCTCTTTCTTATCGTTGTCCTGCACATAAACAGCACGATTAAGCGGAAGTCCTCTCATCTTTCCTTCCTCATTACAGATGATTGCAACGTCATCATCAAAGGGCATATATTCCTCAATATCCCCGCCGACAACCTCCTGCATTGCTTCCAGACTGTCGTCGATTACAATTTCCTTCGGGTACTTTTCCGGTTCTACCAAGAGAACTTTAATCTTTGTATCATTCATCGTTCTTCATTCCTTTCGTGTGTTTTTTTATTGTAAATTCCCATCCGCATACAAAGAAAATCGTTGAAGTCCTTACCTGCTTTTGGTGGTTCATCAACGATTTCATACTTATCCGGCAGAATGGTTTTTAAGGTCTGTGCTGCCTTTCTGCCCGCTATATCATTGTCAAAATGGATACGGATTTTCCTGACAGATGGGTTGCTGCCAAGATACTTTTCCAGTGCAATCGGCACTTTACTGTCCTCAATTTTCTTTGCCGGAGAATACACCCCAGACAGCGAAACAAAGCTCATTTCTTTCCAATCCTGCCCGTTCAGCTTCGCAAGCGTGGCATAGGATAACAAGTCAATGGCACACTCAAAGAGGTGTACTTCCTCCAAGTTTTCCTTACCAAGCCGAAAAGAATAATCTTTTTTACTGCCACTGCAATCGCCCATAATCCTACGCTTATTCGTGGAACGGTAGGCTGCATATTTGGGTTCTTTCTTCTCGTCATAGCCTACAAACACAACATTGTGATACGGCAGACTCTCAAAGATAAGGTCATTGGAAATACAGTAATTGATGATTTCAAAATCTATTCCTCTCCCGAAAAGATACTCTGTAATCACTCTGTTGGAAGCACATTTTTCAGGGAGAAGAAGTGGTTTGTTTTCCTCTTTTGACTGTGGCTTTTCATAGACTGGAGCCTGAATCGCTGTGTGTCCGATAATGGTTTCCACCGCTTCAAGGAAGCTGTAACCTTTGACCTTAATCAGATAATCCAAAGCACTCCTGCCGCCAATACCTCTCGACCACCATATCCATTTCCCATTTGAAATCTTCAAACTGTCGTGGGTTCTGGTGCAATAGGTGTTACCTGAAAACTTAACCAGCTCATACGGTTCATAATTTCTCAGGTAGGTTAATAAGTCCATCTGCTTCGCCTGAATGATTAACTCAGGTGCGATAAATGGCATATCGACCACCGCCTTTCTGTTTATCTCTCATACGATTTCTCCTTTCTGCCGCCGACTGCTTCGCCCTCATCAGGCTCTCCGCCGACAATCTCATTTTCCTTTTTAT
>NZ_JBBMEK010000023.1:0-23789 GCF_040096555.1 Coprococcus intestinihominis
AACTGCGGTAAAACAACATTGTTCAACGCATTAACGGGTTCTAACCAGTTTGTAGGTAACTGGCCTGGCGTAACAGTTGAGAAAAAGGAAGGTAAATTAAAAGGTCATAAAGACGTTGTTATCACTGACCTTCCGGGTATTTATTCACTTTCTCCATATACACTTGAGGAAGTTGTAGCAAGAAATTATATTTTGAACGAGAAACCTGATGCGATCCTCAACATCGTTGATGGTACGAACCTTGAGCGTAATCTTTATCTGACAACACAGCTTATGGAACTTGGTATTCCGGTTATTATGGCCATCAACATGATGGACCTTGTCCAGAAGAATGGTGATAACATCAACATTCAGAAACTGAGTGAAGTATGCGGCTGTCCTGTATATGAGATTTCTGCTCTGAAGAATACAGGTATCAAGGAAGCATCCGATGCAGTTGTTAAGGCTGCTCAGTCCAAAGCTGTTCAGGGCACTGTACATAAGTTTAACAATAAAGTCGAAGGATATCTGAATGATATTGAAACACTTCTTGGTTCTGATGTTGCGGATGCTCAGAAGAGATTCTATGCAATTAAATTGTTTGAACGTGATGACAAGATTGCAGCTCAGATGAAGAGCGCACCAAATGTAGAAGCAATCATTTCCAAAGCAGAAAAGGAAATGGATGATGACTCCGAAAGTATCATCACAAATGAAAGATATGAATATATCGCAAGTATTATCGGCAGCTGCCTGAAGAAAAAACATGCGGGCGCAGATACAATTTCTGATAAGATTGACCGAATCGTTACAAACCGTATTCTGGCTCTGCCAATCTTCGCAGTGATCATGTTCCTTGTGTACTATATTTCCATGACAACAATCGGTGCTGCAGCAACAGGCTGGACAAATGATAATCTGTTCGGTGATGGCTTCTTTATCGGCAGCGATGGCGGTTATGGTGATGCTGATGAAGCTTATGCAGGTGCTCTGGAAGTTGTAAACGGATTCATCAGTTACGAAGCAGATCAGGGTATGGATACAAGCGCTGTTGAAGCAGCCATTGATTCTGAAGCAGATGATTATGATCCTGCGGCAGCTGCAGCAGCAGTGAATGCATTTGTTGCCCAGGTAGATCCATCTACAGAAGCAACATATCTTGTAGAAGATGAAGAAACACTTGCAACAGAAGAAACAACTGCTTCTTATGCAGATCTGACAGATGCTGTCGCCGCTTTATCAGAAGCTGGTTATGAAGCTCCGGATCCGGCAGCATATGGCACATTCATCAGCAGTATTCCTGATGCAGTCAGCGGCCTGCTTGAAAAGGCAAACTGTGCTGAATGGCTTCAGGGTCTGATCGTAGATGGTATTATCGCCGGTGTTGGTGCGGTTCTTGGTTTCGTACCTCAGATGCTTGTCCTGTTCTTCCTGCTGGCTATTCTTGAGTCCTGCGGTTACATGGCACGTATCGCCTTCATCATGGATAGAATTTTCCGTAAATTCGGTCTTTCAGGTAAATCCTTCATTCCTATTCTTGTTGGTACAGGTTGTGGTATCCCAGGTATCATGGCTTCCAGAACAATTGAGAATGAACGTGACCGTCGTATGACCATCATGACAACAACATTTATCCCTTGCGGTGCGAAGACACCTTTCATTGCGATGATCGCAGGTGCTGTATTCGGCGGTGCTGCATGGGTTGCAACAAGTGCATACTTCCTTGGTATGGCAGCAATTATCTGTTCAGGTATTATCCTGAAGAAGACAAAGATCTTCGCCGGAGATCCGGCTCCTTTCGTTATGGAGCTTCCGGCATACCATATTCCGACTCCGGGTGCTGTACTCAGAGCCACATGGGAACGTGGCTGGTCTTTCATTAAAAAAGCTGGTACAATTATTACATTATCAACAATCCTTGTTTGGTTCCTGTCCTATTTCGGTTGGGTAGACGGTGCATTTACAATGCTTGCGGAAGACCAGTTAGACAGCAGTATTCTTGCAAGAGTAGGACATGCAATTGCATGGATCTTTGTACCACTTGGATTTGGTAACTGGCAGGCAACTGTCGCATCTGTTACAGGTCTTGTAGCAAAGGAAAACATCGTTGGTACACTGGGTATCCTTTATGGTGGCGGCGATGGTACAGTATATCAGGCAATGGCAGCTTCCTTCACACTTGTTTCTGGTTATGCATTCATGGCATTCAACCTGCTGTGTGCACCATGCTTTGCAGCAATGGGTGCTATCAAGCGTGAGATGAACAATGCAAAATGGTTCTGGATTGCAGTTGGCTATCAGTGTGGTTTCGCTTATCTTGTAGCCCTCGTTATCAACCAGATTGGTAACCTTGTTGCAAATCACACATTTGGTATCTTCACAGTTGTCGCTATCCTGGTAATCATTGGATTCTTCTATCTGCTGTTCCGTCCATATAAGGAAAGCAACACATTAGAAGTAAAAGGCAAAGCAGTAGCTTAAATTGATTTGAAAGGTCGGGCGAGTGCTTAATGGGAACTCTTATAGTAGGCGTTATACTGATAGTCATTGTCGCAGCGATTGTTCGCTCGATGATTAAAGATAAGAAAAATGGCAAGGGCTGTGGTGATTGCAGTCATTGTGGAGGTGGATGCGGTGGCGGCAGCAGCTGTTGCAAATAGAGACACGGAACAATATCATCGTGTCAGCAGAGAGAAGGAAGAAATTCTCTATTTACTGAGAAAACGTGGTTTTCGCGTGACAAAGCAAAGAGAGCTGATACTGGATATCGTGTTCGAGCATGAATGTGCCAGCTGTAAAGAGATTTATTATCAAGCCATTCAGCGTGATTCGGGTATCGGTATGGCAACGGTATACCGTATGGTCAATACACTGACGGATATCGGGGTGTTAAAGGTGGCAACACTGAAACCCCAGACCGCTTTAGGTTCAGGAAGCGGATGCCAGATTCTCTTGAAAAATCAAAATAAAATCGTCCTTAATCAGACGGAATGGACAGAAGTACTTCAAAATGTACTGCGCCGTAAAGGTTATAATTACAATGCGGCTGATGAAATTGTTGAAGTGACTATACAGTAGTCCTGATAAAAATAAATATTAATTCGTACACAAAAAGGAACTTCCGGTTCAGTATTATGCTGGGCCGGTTGTTCTTTTTGTTTTTTAATTTTTTTGTGCTTATTGTGCATGAAAATGCGCAAATCTTTATATAATCTCCTCAAAATTTGGTATTTCTAATGATTAATGAGATAAAATATCAGTAACAATGGTGATGAGATTCATTCTCAATAAAAAGTATTGCGCTTTTCCTACGAAGCTGATATGATAATGATACCAGATAGTTAGGTGTATCTAACCAAGTAAAGGAGAGAAGTAAGATGGTTGCATACAGGCAGACGTATGAAATAATAAGAGGAATACAAGAAAAGGCTGCAGAGCAGTGTGCACCGGTTATTTTCGGCATCAAGCCTTCTAATTTGCTGATTATCGATCAGTGTTATGCGAAGGCATTGAAATCTCTGGTAGAAACAACAGGTCTGAAAGTTCGCTGCTTTGAACATCGGGCAGAGAAACAGGTCTGGTTCATGTTTCGGGAGGAACCCCTTTACAGACAACTGGCGGATCCCGACAACATGTCTTTTATGAAACAATTTGGGTATACTGAAAATATGACAATGGATGAAATACTGGCATATGCAGCAAAGCGCTTCAGAGAATATAAGCGCGGTGAAGCGGGATTCCCACACGAGATGGGAATTTTGCTGGGATATCCTCTCGGTGATGTTAAAGGATTTATTGAACATCATGGCCGTGATTGTTTGTGCAGTGGATATTGGAAAGTATATGAGAACGAAGAAAAGGCCCAGGAAACATTTCGTTTATATGCCAGGATGAAACAGATTGCCATGGATATGGTGAAACAGGGAATGGGATTCGGAATGGCGGAACAGTATCAATTTGTTTAATCAGAACGGTCATTCACCGTTTTTGACTTAATAAAAATCTATCCAAAGAGATGACATTAACAGGAGGAGTTTTAGCAATGAAAGAAATTATGGTCGCATACTGGAGCGGTACAGGCAACACAGCAGCAATGGCAACAATCTTAGGCAAAGGTATTCAGGATGGCGGAGCAGCAGCAAAGGTTGTTTCTGTTGAAGATATCAAAGCAGATGACTTAAAGGATTATCCTGTATTTGCTCTTGGCTGCCCATCTATGGGTAATGAAACTCTTGAAGAAACAGTGATGGAAGACTTTGTAACAGAAGTTGAGAGTTTCGCATCAGGTAAGAAGATTGGTTTATTTGGTTCTTACGGATGGGGCGACGGCGAATGGATGCGCAACTGGGTCTCTCGTATGGAAGATGCAGGCGCTCAGGTATTCGGCGGTGAAGATGCAATCTGCATGAATGAGCCGGATGCAGAAGCTGAAGAAAAACTTGAAGCTCTTGGCAAAGAATTAGCAGCTTTATAAAAAACAAACACTTACTTTTACCTACTTGAAGTGATAAATATGTAGAAACAGCCTGCCGGAATGATTCGGAGAGTCCGGCAGATGTTTCTAAGAAGGAGGAGAGCCATGAGCGTTGTCATCATCGGTGGTCATGACAGAATGGTCTGTCAGTATAAGAAAATTTGTAAATCTCATAAGTGTAAAGCAAAGGTATTCACGCAGATGTCTGCCGATCTGGACAAGCAGATTGGTGATCCGGACTTGTGTATTTTGTTTACCAATACAGTTTCTCACAAAATGGTACGATGTGCCGTGGATGAAGCTGAGAAAAAGAAATTTAAAATTGTTCGTTGCCATACAAGCAGCGGATCGGCACTGGAAGGTATTCTTCTTGAACATGCCGTATAATACGAATGGAAGATGAGTTCCGTGTTCAACATTTTAATGGTTTAGCATGGAACTTTTTTCTTACCCTAAATTAAAATAGATGGAATGAAGGCAGAAAACAAAAGAATGGACGCCCGAATAAATCTGTTCAAATACAAATGCTTCAGCGTTATGTTGAACTATTTATTCAGGCGTCCATTTCTATTGCCTGTGGCATGCAGTCCGTTTATTAATTAGCAGTACAATGCTTTTATTACTTGCGTGACTGATAGAATATTTCCTTTATCTTATGGAATGTTTCTTCGCTAAGAACATGCTCAATACGGCAGGCGTCTTTCAACGCAGTTTCCTCGCTGACTCCAATGGACATCAGATAACCGGAGATAACCTGGTGACGCTCGTAAATGCTTCGGGCGATGGCCAGACCGGATTCTGTCAACGTGAGAAGATTGTTGTCGTCCATATTGACGTATCCGTTTTCGCGGAGTCGCTTCATGGCAACACTGACGCTTGGCTTGGAGTAACCAAGATGTCTGGCTACATCGATGGAACGCACTTCTGAGCTGTGAAGTGAGAGCATATAAATGGTTTCCAGATAATCTTCTGGAGATTCCTGCATCTTCAATGGACACACCGTCCTTTCTTCTAAAAATTGTTCATTTATTATATCATATTTTGGTTAAAATATCAAAGAAATATTGCTGAAATCCAAGGCGTTACCAAGGGGAATGGATGCTTTGTTATTTTTTTCGAAAAATAGCAGTAAAATGATAAAATATGAGAAAAAGTTGTGACGAGGGTCAGTATTTTTGCATCTAATAGATATAACAGATAGTTGTATGCGAGCTCGAATAAATAAATGGTGTATACATCAAAGGAGGAAGTGAAGAGGATGAACAAGAAAGAGTTAGGGGCGTTGATTATCGACGGCACGGATGATTTTTATCGTGTGGCAAAGTCGATTCTCAAAGAAGATGCGGATTGCCAGGATGCAGTGCAGGAAGCTGTGAGTAAGGCTTTCGCAAAGATTGATACGTTGCGTGAGAAGAAATATGCCAAAACCTGGTTTATACGAATTTTGCTGAATGAATGTTATCGTATGCTGCGGCAAAGGAAACGTGAGGCAGCTTATCATGAACAGATTTCCGGAGAAGAGATTAGGCAGCATCAATATTCAGATTTGTATCAGAAAATCATGTCACTGGAAGTCGAATATAGGGTGCCGCTGGTATTGTATTATCTGAATCAATATACAATCAAGGAAATCGGTCAGATGCTGGACTTGGGGGACAGTGCAATAAAAATGCGCCTGAGCCGGGCCAGGAAAATGATGCGGCGTATGTATGAACAGGAGGATGCGGTATGAGCGAGAAAAATAGTTGGGAGAAGGATTTCCCGGAAACACCGGAAAGTTTTAGAATAGCTTTAAAAGAGATGGTGGAAAAAGAAATAGCGGATGATGAAATTGAGGTAAAAGTGAATGACGGAACAAACCATGTAAAAGGAAAAATTAATAAACGAAATACGAAGTATATGCAAGATAGACGAAGCAGTGCAAATGTTTCAAATCGAAGGTGGAGAGTGGTTAAAATAGCTGTTGCTGCTTTGGTTCTGGCAGGAATTCTTGGCGGAGGAGTCTATGCTGTGACAAAATCCGGTGCATCATCACTGGTAGGTCGAGAAGTGGATGAGACAGGTGCGGAAGCTTATTTGACAACAGATGCCAGCGCTTTTAATCAGACCGTAACGCCGGGATGGCCGCAGATTATGGTGGATATCAGAGGTGAGGATAATGCTGCTGAAGTAAAAGGTGTCAGTGAGCCGCTGCTAGATATTACCCAGGTGTATTATGATGGTCTGAGTCTGGCATTTTATGCACGCCCGACAGGTAAAGGAAAAAGGCATCAGTTAAATTCAGACCGATTGGCTATCGGAGATGCGGTGTATATGATTCATTTTAACAAGCTTTCAGATGAGGAAGTTAAGGAGAATGAAGGCTCCGGTGTTAAAAAGGGTGATTATAAGGGCACCGTTCAGCTGGGAGGAAGGGATGTGCCGGATTCTTTTACAGCATCTTTGATAGTGGATGCCGGTTCTCTGGGGACTCAGACCATATCCTTTGATGCCAAATTGGATGAAAATGCCATCATTAAGCCGGCACAGACTGTGATAACAGAGGATGGTGTGGTAGCTACCGTGGATGTGTTAAAAATTGCAGAATCAGGTACGTATATCCATGTGACCTGGGAATTCGATGAAAGCCAGAAAGAGCTTTACGATAAGATGTCAAGCGAGGGCGGAGGTAACCAGGTGGTATTTATGGCACTGGATGACAACAACGGCAATCATTTTACAACAGAAGACAATATGGATACGAGACAGACAATTGTGTTCACTGTAGATGGAGATGACTGGTCCGGTGCGGAACAGAGAAAATCCTATGAAGCCGACGGCAAATATTATCGGGAAATGTTTGGAATTATCGAAGGCATGAATCAGGATGTCACATCTCTGACAGTAACACCTTATGTGAGAACAGGCGTAGAAGACGGAGAAGAGCATACGTATACAAACCTTGATTTTACGGCGTTTACTGTCGAATATGACGAATAAAGAATAACGGAATATTAACGGATATTGCATTGCATGCGGTGGATATGTATGATATAATAAAAACATACGTTCTGCCTAATGCTTACGAAAGAGAAACCTATAGAATATACAGAAGCAGCATACTGCGCATATTGCGCAGATGCTGTGTTTTACGCGGATAACGAGTCAAAGCCCAGGCTTGCATGTGGCCTTGACGAGTATCGCGATAACGAATGAAACTCGCAAAGTGTGTTTCATCTCGTTTAAGTTGATTCCAGAGTTTCTCTTCGTTATAATGAGGGTAAGCGGAGTGCTTCTTGTGGAATCATTGAGTGTTTAGATGTAACTTATAACCGAAATGAAGAACACAGGGAGAGGGATGCTGAACTATGAACACTGAGCTGATGAACACTATTGCAGCTGCAAATGATAAGGCACAGTATGATGCTTGTGCGAAGCGGTTGATTGGACAGAAGATGATACTGGCTCACATACTTGTAAGAACTGTTGATGAATTCAAGGGGATGCAGCCGGAAGAGGCAGTTGCATATATTGAAGGAGAGCCGTTGATTGGGATTGTACCAGTTAATCCAGGAATGACCAATACTGGTAGGATAAAGGAAAGAACTATATTAACTGAGTCAATTAAAGGGCTGAATACAGAAGACAGTGAGATTAACGAAGGAACGATACGATTTGATTTGATATCATTTTTTATGTACGGATGAAAGATGGTCTGGCGCAGATGATTATTAACATTGAGATACAGAAAGACCAGCCAGCAGACTATCATCTTTTGAACAGAAGTATTTATTATGTAAGCCGGATGATTTCTTCACAAAAAGGCAGAGATTTCGTGAAGTCAAAGTATAATGATTTAAAGAGGGTTTTCAACATCTGGATTTGTCTGGATATGAATGAAAACAGTTTATCCAGATATTATCTTGCTAATGAGAATATTTTAGGTGAGTGCCACTGGAAAGGCAAGCAGGATTTGATAAATATTATATTCATTGGATTGACAAAAGATTTACCTGAACGTGATAAGAAATATGAACTGCATCGATTACTTAACGCATTGTTATCAGATAAAATAAAAGTACAGGAGAAAATAGAGGTTATAGAAAATGAATATCATATTCTGATGAATGATGATTTAAGAAGGGACGTGAATATTATGTGTAATTTGGGTGAAGGAATTGAAGAAAGAGCCATAAAAGAAACCACTGAACGTGTAACAAAGAAAGTAACAGAAGAAGTAACAAGAGAAGTAACGGAAGAAATGACAGAGCAGTTTATTCGGAGTATGTATGATAAAGGCTGTTCAATTGAATTGATTGCAGATGTAGCCAGGAAAAGTATTGCGGAGGTAAAAGCAATCCTTGATAAAGCCATACTTTCTGTATAGGCATCTTATTTTCTGTTTTATTAAAAGATAAAGGGGCTGTCCATTTCCCGACAGCCCAAAAAGCAAGGAGAATGCAATTTAAAGTGAGCTGCATTCTCCTTGAAAATTATCTGCTTAAATATTATGAAGGAGCTATTTCAGCGAAATTTCAACCGTCATTTCATCAATGGTCTGCCCGTTGTGTTTTAACTGAAGAGTTAGTTGTTTTGCGTCTTCTGGCACATCCGAGATAAAGATTTTGCTGATGCAGTCTGCGCTGCCGTCTTCGTTTCTAATGACTAATACAGGGTTGACATCTTCCGAGGTGGCTTGAACTTGATTAATGTGTATCTGGTCATTACCGTAATTTGTTCCTTTATCGTCTGTGACCTGATAATCCGGTTTGGCATAGCCGCTTAGATTATCGTTTTCTTCATCTGTATATTCAAAATCATACAGATATCTTTCGGCCGCGGATGCATCCAGACGCCAGGTCAAATTCAGACGAATGCCTAACTCAGTGCGTTTTAAATCGGATATGTCCGCTGTGACATCTGAATTGACTGTAACCTGCTGATCAGTATAGCCGAGTACTCTGTCTGCGGCGGTCACCTTGAATGATACAGTTTGCTGTCCTTGGCGGATGAGTGCGGGCGTTACAGTGTTGTCTGCAGAATCGTTTTCGACCACAGCAGAGGTTTCTGTGACAGAAGTTTCTTCTGATGCCAGATAAATGCTTAATGGCATTTCTACAGTAAAATTATCTGATTCTAATCCATCAAGTGCAAATGTTCCGACATACTCATCCTGATTGAAACCGTTCGTTTCGGTTTGACCGAGAAGCCGCCCGAAATCACCGATATATTGAGTGCCATTAATGAATATTCGACTGGTAATAGCATCATATTCCTGTCCGGCATCCGTTGCTTTGGCATAAATATAGAGGTAGTTGCCGTCATAATAGGTTTCCGTTAATGTAAAAAGTGGTTCGTCAAAAACTTTATTTGTATTTTGCTCAAATTGCTTCATTTGTTCAGGAAAACCGTTTTTGACAGATATGTCGCGGTTATCAATGTTTTCCATATAGCTTTCGTTGTATGTTTCTGTGCTGCTTTCAAAATAGTCGCTAAGTCGGAAATGTTTAGCTGCAAAAACCGAAGTCGTGGTAATAATGGCGATGACAGCAGCCGCAGCTGCGATTTTTTTAAAATGGTATCCGGATTTTTCTTTTTTCGCCTGTATGGATGTTGTCGGTTTTTTCTTATCTGATATTGGAGTATTTAATTGTTCATTGACTTTTGATTCTACTAACATCTTAAAATGTTCAGGTGTTTTTAAATAATCATTGTTATTCATTGTGCTGCCTCCGATTCAAGATATTTTCTTAATTGCTGTCTGCCGCGGGCCAATTGGCTTTTGATGGTGCCTTCGCTGCGGTTGAGAATATCTGTAATTTCATGGATCTTGTAGCCCTCAATATAATATAATTCGACAGGGATTCTATACTTATCGTCCAACTGCATCATTGCATGATATAATTCAGAATAATCCGCTTCATCGGATAGGTTTTCTTTGAATGTAAAATCATTTGACGGCGCAAATTGCTTTTGGCGGTAAATGCGGTAACATTCATTGATTAAAATACGAACCAGCCATGTTTTGGCATAGGATGCATGTTGTAAAGTGTTTATTTTGTCGAAACTCTTTACAATGGCCTCCGAAACGGCATCTTCACAGTCTGTTTCATTTCTTAGAATTGACTTTGAAATTCTGTAAAGACTATCAGTTGAGGCAATAATTAAGTGTCCTAAATCTTCTTTTGTCAATGGTTCATCACTTCCTTATCATGGATTTTATCATTATTTCTGTAACTGTTCAAAGCCGGCTTTAAGTTATTACATCTATTAGATAAAAAATCCAGGCAAAAGGTTGCACAATAGGTGGAATAAAATATTTTTTAAAGATAGTTTCTTTTTAAACAGTTTTCAACTTGCCTATAGGGATAATTATGGAGTATAATGTGGCATAAAGAAAGACACTATTTTATGTAACCTTCAGTTTATGCTTTGTTTAAGGAGAGACTATGCTGCAAATTAAAAATATAAGCAAGACATACAAGACAGGGAATCTTGTTCAGCGGGCGCTGGATGATGTGAGTCTGAATCTCAGAGACAATGAGTTTGTGGCCATTCTGGGACCAAGTGGTTCAGGCAAAACGACGTTGCTGAATATTATCGGTGGTCTGGACCGGTATGACAGCGGTGATTTGATCATTAACGGTATTTCTACGAAGAAATATAAGGACAGAGACTGGGATTCTTATCGAAACCATACCGTTGGTTTTGTGTTTCAGAGTTATAATCTGATCCCACATCAGACAGTATTGGCGAATGTGGAGCTGGCCCTGACGATTTCCGGTATTTCAGGAAAGGAACGTCGGGAGCGTGCCATTAAGGCGCTGGAAGAAGTAGGTTTGGGAGATCAGCTCCATAAGAAGCCGAATCAGATGTCCGGCGGTCAGATGCAGCGTGTATCTCTGGCCCGTGCCCTGGTGAATAACCCGGATATCCTTCTGGCGGATGAACCGACAGGTGCCCTGGATAGTGAGACAAGTATTCAGGTAATGGATCTGCTGAAAGAAGTGGCCAAGGACCGACTGGTTGTCATGGTTACCCATAACCCGGAACTGGCTTATCAGTATGCGACACGAATTGTCAAGGTGAAGGACGGAAAGCTTCTGGAGGATTCGGATCCATATGAGATTCCAGAGGATGAGGTACCGGTGCCGGTGCATAAGAATATGGGTAAGTCATCGATGTCTTTCCTGACGGCATTGTCACTGAGTTTTAATAACCTGAAGACCAAGAAGGCCAGGACGATCCTGGTATCTTTTGCCGGATCTATCGGTATTATCGGTATTGCCATGATTTTGTCCCTGTCCCATGGAGTGAACAAATACATTGAGGACATGGAGGAAAAGACCATGTCGGAATACCCATTGCAGATTACAAAGACCACAACGAACATGATGTCTTTGAGTGCGGATATGATGACGCCGTCCAAGAAACCGACCAGCACAGATAACAAAGTTAAGGAAATGCAGATTCTGACACAGCTTGTATCCGGAACAGAGTATAATGATCTGAAGTCTCTGACAACCTATTTTGAAAGCGGAAAGTCCGATATTAAGAATCAGACAAAGGCGATTGAGTATGATTTTGGCATCATGCCGCAGATTTATCTGCAGGAAGATAACGGCAAAGTGCGTCAGGTTTGCCCGGATCAGACGCTGACTTCTCTGTCCGGTTCATCATCCATGATGCTGGCCATGATGGGCAGCAGCGGCTTTGAACAGTTTCATGCACTGCCGATCAATGATGCCCTTTACAAGGATCAGTATGATGTGAAGGCCGGTCATTGGCCGGAAAATGACCATGAATGTGTGGTTATTTTGACCCAGGATGGACAGATTTATGATATGACACTGTATTCTCTGGGAATGAAGTCAGGTGAGGAATTAGACAGGATTCTCGACGCAGTTGCTGAGGATAAAGCAGTGGAAGTCAATGATAATCTGGAAACCTATGATTATGAGGATTTTCTTGGGACGACCCTGAAACTGGTCAATGCCAGTGATTATTATGTGTATGATGATGAGTTTTCCGTGTGGAAAGATAAGTCGGATAATGATAAATATGTCAAAGATTTGGTGAAAAACGGTGAAGAACTGAAGGTTGTCGGCGTTGTTCAGCCAAAGGAAGGACAGGATATTACCACATTGACAGCAGGTGTCGGCTATCCGGCGTCTCTTTTGAATCATGTGATTCAGGAAGCAGCCCAGAGTGATATTGTGAAGGATCAGCTGAAAGACAAGAAGACCAATGTCTTTAACGGTAAATCTTTTGATGACCCGGATGACGAAGATGGATTGAATATGGAAGACCTGTTCAAAATCAATGAGGAAGCCTTCAAAGATGCTTTTAAGGTGGATACCTCCAGAATGAATATGGATGCTTCGGCATTTTCGGATATGGACTTCAGTGATGTGGATATGAGTGATCTGATTGATGCTAATGCGTTATCCGCTGCAATGCCGTCTTTCTCGACTAATGATATTCAGGATATTATGAATGGTGTATCCGTGAATCTGACGCAGGATACCCTGACTGAGCTTTTCAATGCATTATTGAAGGGTTATCAGGATTCTGTGGGGGATGATCCGGCAACAGATATTACCGGATTGACAGCTGGCCTGAAACAGTATCTGACCTCGGATGAAGCTGTTCAGTATTTATCGCAGAAATTGAAGGATATTTTGCAGCCGCAGCTGGAAAGCGTGATCACAGAAGATATGCTGAAGGATTTTGTTGGCCGTGTGATGGAAGATTATCAGGAATTTGCCTTAAAACAGGAGAATCCGGATGATTTTAACACGAATTTCAGAGCTTATCTGGAAACAGACGCTGTGAGCCGTATTCTGTCGGAGGAACTTGCGGGAATCAAGGATAAATTGTCCGGAGTCACAATTACGGATGATCAGATAAAAGAAATTCTTACTGATCTGGCCAATGGATACGGTGAGTATGCAAAAGCCAATAATCTGGCACAGCCTGATAAGATTCAGGCAGCTTTTCTGAAGTATATTTCTTCCGATGCCGGACAGAAGCTGCTCTTACAGTATGCGGAAAAGATTGTGGATACAAAGACGCTGCAGACAAATCTCCAGAATAAGATGGCCAGTGTCATGGGTGGTTTTACCAATGAACTGACCAGTCAGATCAGCAGTGCTATGGGAAAAGTCATGGAGCAGGTTGGTACAAATCTTCAGAAATCCATGGGAAATGCCATGACATCCCTCATGGGTAATATGCAGGATATTTTTTCCATTGATCCGGATGCCTTTGCAAAGGCAATTCAGGTGAATATGTCGGAGGATGATCTACAGGAGTTGATGACATCCCTTATGACAACCGGCACGGTTTCTTATGAAAGTAATCTGAATAAAATGGGATATGCTGACGAGAATGACCCGCAGACGATTTCCATTTATCCGATTGATTTCGACAGTAAACAGGTGGTAGACCAGATTATTGAGGATTACAACGATGACATGAAGAACAGCGGTCAGGAGGACAAAGTGATTTCCTATACAGATATGGTAGGGATGATGATGTCTTCAGTCACATCCATTGTGAATATGATTTCCTATGTCCTGATTGCATTTGTGGCCATTTCGCTTGTTGTATCCTCCATCATGATTGGTGTTATTACCTATATCAGTGTACTGGAACGAAGGAAAGAGATTGGTATTCTTCGTGCCATTGGTGCCAGTAAAGGAAATGTGGGTGCTGTGTTTAATGCAGAGACCTTTATTATCGGCCTGTTGGCGGGCCTGATCGGTATCGGTCTGACGATTATTGCTATCTTCCCGATGAACTATATTATTCACACTGTATCCGGTAATACGGATGTGAATGCGGCACTTCCGATTGGCGCAGCCTTTATCTTAATTGCATTGAGCGTCGTGCTGACACTTTTGGGCGGCCTGATTCCTGCCAATAAAGCTTCAAAGAGCGACCCGGTAACAGCACTGCGAACAGAATAGGGCAGTTGGCAAAAGAAAAATATTTTGAAAAAATAAATGGCATATGACATTTTGAGCAAAATATGATAGAATATAAGTAAGCAATGAATGGCTTCCAATGCTGCAATGGCGGTGCGGGAGCCATTCTTATAAAGGCGGATCACAAAGATGATGGATGGGGGTATTGATCATGAAATTTGTTACATTGGTGGAGGATACGACAAAATGTGAGCTTGGGGCAGAGCATGGACTTAGTATTTATGCGGAAACAGAGAAGCACAAGCTGCTATTTGATGTGGGAACAACAGATTTATTTATTAAGAATGCCAAAGCATTGGGGATAGATTTATCTCAGGTGGATACGGTTGTTATTTCCCACGGGCACAATGACCATGGCGGCGGGCTGGATGCTTTTCTGGCGATTAATGACCATGCTGTGATTTATTTGCAGGAGAAGGCATTTAATGATCATTATACAGCTAAAAAGACCGGGCCGGAATATATCGGTCTGAATCAGGCATTGAAGACACACCCGCAGGTGAAACTGTTGGATGGCAGTTATGTGATTGATGATGAACTGCAGATTTACAGCCATGTGACAGGTGAAATCTATGAGACGAACAAAAATCTGCTGAAAGAAGATAAGACAAGAGATGACTTTGTGCATGAACAGCATCTGCTTATTCAGGGCAGGAAGAATGTGCTTCTTATGGGCTGCGGTCATAAAGGTGTGCTGAATATTATCAGACAATGTCCGGCAGCACCGGATATCGTGATTGGCGGTTTCCACCTCTACAGTCCTAGAACAGGCGAATGTCTGCCTGAACCGGTTATCATGGATTTGGCAGCGAATCTTCCGGATGCTGTTTATTATACCGGACATTGCACCGGCGATAAGGCGCTGGAAATCCTGACACGGGAATTGCGGGAAATTCATCCGCTGATGACGGGAACTGTGATAGAGGCATAAGAGACAGACGTTAAGAATTGAATGAACTGCTTCAAATTAAGTCAGGACAGGCTTAGTTTGAAGCAGTTTTTTTAATAAGAGCAAAAATAGTCATTCTTCCCCCTTGAAAAATGGATAGTGTTGTCTTAAAATAATTAGCGGTATTTTATTATTTTTAGTAATCAAAAGCATTCATTGTGAAATTTCAGAAGTTGTGATGTCCCGTACACAATAGAGTTTCGCTGCATGCAATAAGAAAGGCATTTCAATAAATGAGAAAATTAACAGACAATCAATGGGAAGTTTTGATGCACTGGCTGCTGACTTTGGTGGGCGGTTTCATGGGAACTTATGCAGTTCTGCTGCATGCCGGCAACTTCGGCTCGGCACAGACAGGCAACATTATGGAAATGGCGGCAGATCTGATTTCGATGGAATGGTCGAAGGTGCTGCTTCGATTGATTGCATTCATCATTTTCGGTTTCGGTGTGGTATCCGCTTATCTTTTGACTAATTATACGAAATTGAACATGCGAAAGCTGGCCTTGTGGGTAGATGTAGCAGGATTAACACTGGCGTCACTGATCCCGCTGGATCCGGTGTTGGTGGGCCTTTATCCAATTTTCTTCTGCGCTTCATTTCAGTGGGGTGCATACTCTGCGGCAGGTGGATTTAACAGCGCCTCTATTTTTACAACGAATAATTATAAGCAGGCGCTTCTCGGATGGACGCAGTACATACTGACAAAGGATAAGGAATTCTTGAGGAAGGGGATTATCTATTCAGTTACCGTAATGTCGTTTTTTGGTGGGGCATGTCTGGGTGCATGGTCCGTGTATATATTGAATGTGCGGGGCGCATATGTGGCATTTATTCCTCTTGTACTTGCGAGAATCCTGATTGCTGTCGGTGAAAGTCCTGTTGAGGATGAGACACCTGCAGAGTTGGCAGCAGAGGCAACGGAAGAAGCAGAAGAGGTCGTTCTTCTGGAAGAGGAATTACCGAAAGAACTGCCAAAGTAAAGTGTCAAAAAATGTCGTTATCCGTTGACGGTCTACTTATCAAACGATATAATACAGTTATGTCGATTTTTGGAAAGGGGAAGAGGAAATGTTTTCTATGATATTCAATACATCGAATTTTCTGCTTTTGATCATTGTCTGCGTAATTTGCTACACTTTTTGGGCACCTTACATTCGCGGCAAGAAGACAAAGGCAGTTGTAGATGGTTATGTTCATCCGAAGGAAGGCAAGAATTGTGATCTTGTCTGGTGTTATCGTCTGATGTATCGTGAACAGAAGGCCGGAAAGCGTCTGTATTGTTACACAAGAAAGACTTATGATACCCGTGAAGAGATGCGTGCGAAGTATCCGAAGGGCACAGAAGTGAATATTAAGCATTATGTGCAGGATAAGGACAGCGATGAGATGGGTATTATTCTGGATGATAATGATGACAGAAAGGTTCAGTGGATGTATACATTGACGGCTGTTCTTGGCTGTATCGGACTTGGTGTCGGTTACCAGCTGCTGTTGCTGCAGATGGGCAGATAGGGCCTTTATCAGACAAATGAAGAGACAAAAAGCTGTTTCCGGGGAGAGAACTCCTTGTGAGAAACGGCTTTTTTTGTGTCTGCCGGGATATTGTTGAGAAAGATATGATAGGACTATTGATTATTTAAAATAGTAATGTTATTATTAATAATATGAATGCAAATGGGGAGAAAATGATTTTGGATAAGAAATTATATGACAATTACGTGAAGATACTGGAGAATGAACTGGTGCCGGCATTGGGATGTACGGAACCCATTGCCATTGCCTATGCCGCAGCCAAGGCCAGAGAAATTCTGGGAGAATTTCCGGATCATGTGGAAATGCGATGCAGCGGCAATATTATCAAGAATGTCAAGGGTGTGACGGTACCGAATTCTGACGGGCAGAAAGGTATTGATGTGGCAGCGATTCTTGGTATCGTAGGCGGCGATGCATCCAGAGAGCTGGAAGTGCTGGAATCCGTGAAGCCTGAGGACGTGGAGCAGACAAGAGAACTGGCGGCGGCAGGATATTGTACATGCACACTGCAGGAGGATGTGGCGAATCTTTATATTGTGGCTAAAGTGTGTAAAGGCAGCCACTATGCGGAGGTAACCATTATTAACCGCCATACATATATTACGAAGATTGTAAAGGATGATGCGATTCTTTTTGAAGCGGCAGTCAGTGAAGAATCCAGCAATTATGTGGATAAGTCTTTATTAAATGTGAAAGATATTCTTGAGTTTGCCAATACAGTGGATATCGATGATGTCAGAGCCGTATTAAAGAGACAAATCGATATGAACTCGGCCATTGCGGATGAAGGGCTGATGCATCCTTACGGTGCACAGATCGGCCGTATACTTCTGCAGGTATATGGAGATGATGTGAAGATTCGTGCGAAGGCGAGAGCAGCAGCTGGTTCCGATGCACGAATGGGCGGCTGTTCCCTGCCTGTCGTTATTAATTCCGGCAGCGGCAATCAGGGAATGACGGTGTCTTTGCCGGTTATTGAATTTGCCAAGTCTTTATTCTGTACAGAAGAACAGCTGTATCGTGCGTTGGTTGTGAGCAATCTGGTGGCAATCCATCAGAAGAAGTATATCGGCAGCCTGTCCGCATACTGCGGCGCTGTCAGTGCAGCATGCGGAAGCGGTGCCGCCATCACTTATCTTTACGGCGGCAGTTATGAGGACATTTCCGCAACGATTGTGAATACGATTGGTAATGTCGGCGGTATTGTCTGTGATGGAGCGAAATCTTCCTGTGCGGCAAAGATCGCATCTGCGGTAGATGCGGCGATCCTGGGGCATTTTCTCGGAAGAAAGCATCATTGGTTCCAGCCTGGGGAAGGCATTGTTCAGAAGGATGTGGAAGGTACTATCAAGAGTATGGGCTATATTGGCCGTGTCGGTATGAAAGATACAGACAAGCAGATCCTGAACATTATGATCGATCAGGTTAAGGTTGATTAAAATAAAAGCTGATCGAAATAGTAGGAAATAGCTAAAATAGCGGATATACCCAAAATTTTGTTTACGGCAGAAAGGTTTTAAGGTATAATATTATTCAGCTGTTTGATCAAGTATTAAAACGGCGAATATAATTATAAGTTTTCTCAATGATAATGGAGGAGAGATTATGAAAGGAACATTTAAAAAGGTTTTGGCTATGGCATTGGCAATGACCATGGCAGCAGGCGTTCTGACAGGCTGCGGTGGCAAGGATCCTGTGGCAGATACATCTGCATCCGGTGAAACAGCAGCAGCCGGAAGTGAAGCAACAGGCACAACAGGTACTGCAGACACATTTACGTATGCCATCGGCGGTGATCCGGGTGCCAACGTGAATGTTATTACAACAAGTGACCGTTTTGGCCTGATGACGATCAAGATGATTTACTCACCACTCTGCATGTACAATGCAGACGGTATCAACTGGTTCCTGGCAACAAGTGTTGATACATCCGATGACAACACAGAGTATACATTCCATCTTCGTGATGATGTTAAGTGGTCTGATGGCGAGCCATTTACAGCAGATGACGTTGTCTTCACTTACGAAGCCATGGAGAATCCGGATAATGCAGGCTGGGCTTATTCACAGCTTGTTTATGATCAGGGCGCAACGAAGATCGAGAAGATTGATGATTACACAGTGAAGTTCACAATGCCTTTTGCAAGTGCAGCTTCTCTGGAAATGCTGTGCAACATCTTTATCATGCCTGAGCATATCTACAAAGATGTGACAGATTTCGAAAACAATGAATTCAATACAAAACCTGTCGGTACAGGCCCATATGTGATGTCTGAGTATTCTGCAGGTTCTTATGTGAAGTTCTCTGCCAATGACACATATTTCCTTGGCAAGCCAAGCATTGGTACAATCGTTTACAGAATTATCGAGAATTCCAACACAGCGATGATGGCTATTCAGAGCGGTGAAGTGGATGCGTGGGTGGCAACACCTTCAGAAATCGGTCAGATGAATCTCGAAGCGAACAACCTGACAACTTACGCTTACAGCGAAGGTCGTGTTGGTTACATGGCCATCAATGTGAAGCAGATTCCGGATCAGAAGGTACGTCAGGCCATCTTCTATGCATTGAATACAAAGGATATTGATGATGCTGTTTTCCTGAGCGATGAGTATTATGATATTCCGACAAGCTTTCTGCCACCTACAAGTGAATTCTATACAGACAATGTTGAGAAGTATGATCAGAATATTGAGAAAGCCAAAGCACTTCTGAAAGAAGCTGGCGCAGAAGGTCTGAAGGTTGAACTGACTTACAGTGGTTCTGATACTGCACAGGCAACACAGGCTGCCATGATTCAGGAACAATTGGCTGCAGTTGGTATTACATGTTCATTAAACGGTATGGACAGTACAGCCATGATCGATCAGCTTGCAAAGGAAGACACGACAATTCAGATGTACCTGAATGGTTATATTATGGGTATTGATCCGGATACATTCTATCCTCTGTTTGGTACAGATGGTGGTTATAACTATATGCACTATGATTTCACAGAAATCGATGATCTGTTCAAACAGGGTCGTGAAACATCCGATGAAGCAGAGCGTAAAGCCATCTATGAGAAACTTCAGCAGACACTTCAGGATGAAGCCTGCTTCTATCCATTAGTTTCCAACAAGCGTATCCTTGTTGTTAACAAACGTGTCGGCGGTGTTGAAGATGCCAAGCTTGTACCTGTTTATACATTTGAGGATACATCTAAACTGACACTCAGCGAATAAGCACCTTAGGCGGATGGAAAGGATTTTCTTTATGTCTGCTTTGGATTGATTGGTGTGAAGCGCATATTGGGCGGCTGCAGGACTGATTTTTGCAGCCGCTTATTATATAGCAAAGTAAATTTCGTATATTTACGACAAGGAGTAAAATGATATGGCAAAGTACATCATTAAAAGAATACTGGCAGCCATTCCTATGGTTCTGATCATTACGGTTATATGTTTTGCTTTGATGAATCTGGCACCTTATGATGCGATCGACGCAATGACGACGCCGAATATGTCACCGGAGACGGTCGCATTGATCAAGGCAAAATATGGATATGATCAGCCGGTATATATTCAGTATATCCGATGGCTCGATGGCCTGATCAACGGCAATTTCGGTTATTCCATCGTTACCCATCAGAGCATTTCAGCGGATCTCGCAATCCGTATTCCGAATACGATCAAATTGATCCTTCCGGCTTATCTGCTGGCCTATGCACTGGCAATTGTGATGGGGCTGATCGCCGGTTCCCATAAGAATAAATGGGTAGACAAACTTATTGACGGTATCTGCGCCATTGGTATCGCACTGCCTACTTTCTGGGTATCGATGCTTTTAATATATTTCCTGGGCTACAAGTTGAATGTGCTTCCTATCGTGGGTATGCATACCATTGGCCAGGAGAATTCCATGATTGATTATCTGAGACATTTTCTGATGCCGTTTATTGCGCTTTTCTTAAGCTTTCTGCCGGATGCGACACGTTATGTGCGTTCCTCAACGATTACGCAGTATTCTGAAGATTATGTCATGGTACAGCAGGCTTTCGGTGCGTCAAAGGCAGAGATTATGTTTAAGCATGTCTGCAAGAATGTTCTTCTGCCGATCATTACAAAACTCGGCATGGCATTGCCGATGCTTGTAACAGGTGCGATCATTACAGAGACAATTTTCGGATGGCCGGGTGTTGGTCCGTATTTCGTAAAAGCGATTCAGGGTATGGATTATCCGATCGTTATGGTAATTCTTGTGTTGTCTTCAACATTGGTTATCCTGGGCAACCTACTGTCAGATATCCTGTATTGTTTGACAGACCCGAGAATTAAGGATTTGGGGTGATAGTGATGGCGAAGAATAAAAGTGATCAGAAAAGAAGAATTGAAAATGTTTTAAGTGCATTAAAGCATGACAAGCTGGCAATTGCCTCCCTTGTATTCCTTGTGATTATTATCGCGCTGGCACTTCTGGCACCAATCCTGCCCCTGGACCCGAATACCACCGATGTGCGCAATATGTTTCAGCCGCCTTCACCGGAGCATTGGTTTGGTACCGATGATATCGGCCGTGACTATTTGTCACGAGTAATCTATGGCGGTCGTGTATCATTGTTAGTAGGTTTTCTTGCCATGATAACCTGTGTCTGTGTCGGCGTATTAGTGGGTACGGTTTCCGGTTATTGCGGCGGATGGATCGACAGTATCCTGATGCGTATCGTGGATATCATGTCATCCATTCCATGGATGGTACTTGTTACAGTTATTAGTCTTTTCATGAAGCGTGGTCTTAAATCCATTATCATTGTTATCGGTTTCTTTACGTGGATGGAAATTGCCCGCCTGGTGCGAGCGGAGACGCTGTCTCTGAAAGAACGTGAATATGTCATGTATGCCAAATTTGTCGGCATTCCGGGATATGTGATCATTTTGAAGCATATTATTCCTTCCGTGCTTCCGACAATCATTATTGCGGCATCCACAGGCATTGCCAATGCGATCATGACAGAGTCTTCCTTGAGTTTCCTGGGCCTTGGTATCCAGCAGCCGATGTCTTCATGGGGAAGTCTTCTTCAGAATGCCCAGAGCTATATGCAGAATGCGATTTATATGGCGATTCTTCCGGGTCTTCTGATTGTGCTGACAATTTTTGCATTTAATAAACTGGGCAATCTCCTCCGTATTTTTGTGGAACCGAGAGTAATGTCCGGTGAGAAAGATTAGGAGGTTTGAGGATGGACGAGAATAAGATGACACAGACAGGTGAGCGTCTTCTGACCGTGGATAATCTGAAGACCACCTTTATGATCCACAAGACAAAGGTTGAAGCTGTGCGCGGAGCCAGCATCCATGTGGATGACGGAGATATCCTTGCTGTGGTAGGTGAATCCGGAAGCGGCAAGAGTGTCCTGATGAAATCCATTATGGGACTGCTTCCGGAGAATGCTCAGACAACAGCAGACAGTCTGGTTTATATGGGACGCAATCTGCTGGAGTTTTCTGCAGACGAGCGAAGAAAAATGCGAGGCAAAGAATTTGCCATGATTTTCCAGGATCCGATGACAGCGCTTAACCCGCTGAAGAAGATCGGTGCTCATCTGACAGAAGTGCTGATGCGTTACCGCAAGCTAAACAAGAAACAGGCACGCGAGGAAGCTATTGAGGCCCTCCGCAAAGTCGGCATTCCTTCCCCTGAGAAGCGTCTGGATCAGTATCCCCATGAATTTTCAGGGGGCATGCGTCAGCGTGTACTGATTGCCATGGCATTGTGCTGCAAACCGAAGCTGCTCATTGCCGATGTAAACTGGTGTAACAAGATAGCCTGTATATAGAGTGTATACAGTTGATGTGGAATAGAATATAGGTACTGTATGCACAGATAATGAAAAAATATGTGTATGTAGTAGGGGAATATTGAATGGTTAATATAGATAATAAAAATAATATAGATGGAAAGAAAAAGAACTGGTTTATATCCGATAAGAATATAGACTAGTTCTTTTTTTAGAGATTATTATATACACACAGGGAGTAGGTGAATGTCGAATTACAGCAGCCCGTCAAAGAATGCATTGATATCGGTATGAAAGATCTTTGCCAGAGCGACTAACTCAGACACTTTGATGTTCATGCGGTTTGTTTCCAGTTTGGCATAAGTGCTTTTAGATATGACAATACCCATGAGATTCAATTTTGCAATGACCTGGTCTTGCGTTAGATTATTTTTGTATCTGAGAGATTGAATATTTTTACCGATATCCATATCTGGTCTGATTTTCTGCATAATACGTTCTCCTTAAAAAATGAAAGTTTCGTTATTTGGAAACATATATATTGATTCTAATGAGTTAAAATTTTATAATGTTTCGTAATAAAGAATTATTTTCTGAAAGGGGACAATCTATGAGAGAAAGTGAGAAAGAAAAAAAGATTTTCTTGAGTTACTGTGGCAGCAGGGATCAGGAATTATTGACGGGCAGAAAAAGGATGACATTGGGGGATATGGAGAGGTTTTCATTTCTAACAGAATTCTTTGGCTTGGAAAGTTATGGATTAAATTTATGGAAAGAGTTTGGCGATGATGTGGAAGAACCATTGGATGCACTGATCAAGTTATTAGATGAATGGGAACACGAAAACGATACGTGGATCGATGATGATGGAAGATTAGAAAGATGGCTGGTTGAATTTCAAAAGCATGCGCCAACGAAAGAGAAAAGAGAGAAGCTCCGAAAAATGATTGATTTAAAATATAAGAAGAGAGGATTACCATATCCAACAGAGGCAGACTTCGATTAAGGGGTCTGCTTTTCTTTCGCTATTTTTGAAGGAGGTGATGCAGGTGGAGGTAAGTATCCATGAACTTTTAGCGGCAGCAAGGGAGGCGGTGAAATCAGAT
>NZ_JBBMEK010000024.1:0-23184 GCF_040096555.1 Coprococcus intestinihominis
AGATACTTTTATATTTAGAATGAAACAATGTAAACCGGATTTTGTCCCTGCATCAGGTGATAAGGTCCGGCCTTTTTTGCGCTGCTGACCTGAATTTGAATGATCTCCGGTTCAGGCAGGGCCATTTCTTTTTGCAGGGCCATGATCTGGCCGATGGTTTCCAGAGTGATGGCTGTTATGACGACTCGAATTTCTGGGTTTCGGCTGTATAACAGCTGCAGAATCTCTTTCAGGTGTCCGGCACTGCCGCCGATGAAGGCGTGGGTGGCTGCCGGCAGTGCGTCAAGACTTTCCGGAGCGGTGCCGCCGACAATGGTAAGGTTGTCCGCCTGTAATCTCAGACTATTTTCTTTGATCAAATCCAGACCATCGGGATTGCGTTCAATGGCATAAACACGGCCATCAGGAATCTGTTGTGCTGCTTCAATGGCAATGGAGCCGGTTCCGGCGCCGATGTCGAAAAGAATAGCGTTTTTCGTAAGCTTCAGTTTGCTGAGAACAACACTTCGAATCTCTGATTTTGTCATCGGAACCTTTCCTCGGATAAAGGCATCATCAGAAAGTCCATAAGTAACAGGAAGCGGTTCAGCATCCGGGTTTTCAATATAAATCAGGGATAATGCCGAAAATGTCTGTTCCAGAAAATCTGCAGGGCTGCCGCTGATAATCTGTTCATCCGGCTGTTTCAGATCAGCGCCAATATAAAGACGGACATTTGAAAGGCCATAGTCTATCATTTTCTGGGAAATATTCGCAACATCATCCGGTTTGCCCAGCAGAGCCAGAGTTTTGGCGTGACGCCGTACATGGCTTATAACAGAGGCTGTCTGGCCGTGACAACTGATCAGATGAACATCGGACCAGGTTTTGCCAATGGTATTCAGGAAATGGATCGGTGAGGAAATACCGCTGAACGCCTCGATTTTGAAAGGCTGTCCTTCAAGACAGCGTCTTAGACTGGCGGCACCGCTGTAAAAACCGATATCCCCGGAGAATAAAACGGCAAAGTGCTGATATTCCGGGTGAGACAGCATGTAATCTGTAATGGCCGGATAATTATAGGAACAAAAGGTGGGTTTGTGATAATGTTCAGCCATTTGGAGCATCCGTCCTGCACCGATAATGACATCACAGTTTTTTAGTGTGCGATCGGCTTCGAGTGTTAATTGATCCGCACACATACCTGTGCCGATGAGACTGACGGTCTGCTCAGCAGTGGATTCGGATGGGGAAGTGCCGATCCAGTTTGAAAGCCAGTGATAACTTTCAGAGAGCGAGAGACCATTTTCCCGGACAGGATGACCAATGATCAATACAGGGACCTGTGCCTGCGCAGCGGCCTCAAGTTTCTCGTCAAAGCCGCCGGTGCGTCCGCTCTGTTTGGTGACCATATAAAGGGGTGTTTCAGACAAATTGCTGTCAGGATGGTCTTTTTCCCAGAGTCTGCAGATATGCTGAATGGTTGCGGTATTCATGCCGACATCAAAGGGCCCCTGCATACAGAAGATGTGAGAAGCGGGAAGACCAAGAGACATACATGCGGTTAACATTTCAGCGTTTGGCAGAATGCGGACAAAGACACGTTCAGAGGCGTTGTTTATCTTCATAAAATCCGGCAGTGTCTTACTGCCTGTTGTCAGAAAAACAGGACCTTCCTGGTGATTCAGGCAATCCACAGCTTCTGCCGTTGTATCAACAAAAATTTCAGACGGATGGATAGGATTGGAGGAAGTGTCGGCGGATGTTTGGCAGTCCCGGAGAATTCGCAGGTAAGGCACTTGAGTCCTGGTACATGCGCCGGAGATATTGGCAGAGGCCTCTGACGCATAAGGATGGGTAGCGTCCAGTACAAGATCAAAATGCTGCTGCTGAATAAAATCAATCATCTGAGCCTCATTCATTCTATGGGAGGAAACCGTCATGGAAGGGGCCGATGGCAGAAGGCATGCACCGTAGGCTGTCGCCACTGCCGTATGCAGTCGGACTGGCTGATGGATCAGAAATTCAGCCAGAAGTCGACCTTCTGTGGTGCCGGCAAAAAGTAATATATTTTTCATAGTAATCTCCTCGTCAGTGGATATTTTGGAAATCTACATAAAAATCAGTGGATACAAGGCTATCATATCATAGCCGGAAAGCAGTGGCAATTTATTTCCGTGTGCAGGATTCACAATGCAGCTAATTTATAGTAGAATAGGGAGTATGAGTGCCGGTTAGGAGCGGACAGCCGCATGATCGTGTTAGAACCATGATTGTGTTAGAACATAGGATGAGAAGAGAGAAGAGAAAACAGAAGAAAGAAGAAAGGATGGGATGAATAATGGCAGAGATGAAAATGCCGCGGGTGATGATTGCGGCGCCCGGGAGCGGAAGTGGGAAAACGATGATCACCTGCGGACTTTTGGAGCTTTTACGCAGGGCTGGCCGTCCGATATCCTTTAAATGCGGGCCTGATTATATCGATCCCATGTTTCATCGATTTGTCCTGAATATTCCATCCAGAAATCTGGATACCTTTTTTACAGCACCGGATCGGACAAGAAGTCTGATGGGGAAGGCCTGTATGAAAGAGGGGGCGGATCTGGCTGTCATCGAAGGAGTTATGGGATATTATGACGGACTTGGCGGTGTTTCTGTCAGAGGCAGCAGCTATGAACTGTCCGTGCAGACCGGGACTCCGGTGATCCTTGTGGTCAATGGCCGGGGGATGAGTCTTTCAATCGCGGCATTGATCCGGGGATTTATGGACATGTATCCGGATCAGATGATTCGCGGGGTGATTCTGAACCGTGTATCAAAGGGTGTCTGTGAGCGCCTGACACCTATTATTGAAGAAAAACTGGGTATAGCTGTTATTGGGTATGTGCCCGAAACAGAGGTGATCTGTTTTCCAAGCCGCCATCTGGGACTGATGATGCCGGAGGAAATTGTGTCCCTTCGGGAACAAATTCAGAAATTTGCAAGTTTGTTGGAAGAAACATTGGATATTAGAAAGTTAAAGACGATTGCAGAGGCAGCAGAGCCCTTGAATTGGAAGGAAGATCCAATGCATGTTCAGCGGCTGGAAGATGCGGGTTCGGGCAAATTGCGTATTGGTGTGGCCATGGATGCGGCATTTTGCTTTTACTATGAAGATAATCTGGATTTCCTGCGGGAACTTGGTGCAGAGATTGTTTATTTTTCCCCTTTGACAGATGCCGCTCTGCCGGAGAATCTGTCGGGACTCTATATGGGTGGCGGATATCCGGAACTTCACGGAGAGCAGCTGTCACAGAATGCATCTATGAAACAATCTATTCGGGAGGCTGTTGAGGGCGGTATGCCGTGTTTGGCAGAGTGCGGGGCTTTTATGTATCTTCATGAGGCGATGGAAGATGCGGATGGAAGGTTCTGGCCGATGGTGGGACTGGTGCCGGGGAAGGCTGTTAAGAAGGGACGTCTGGTACGTTTTGGTTATGCTGTTCTGACATCTGAAACAGACACGATTCTGGGACCGAAAGGGCTGCAGATGCCGGTACATGAATTTCATTATTGGGATACGACCTGTGAAGAAGGTTGCTTTGAAGCCCATAAGCCGTTGACAGAACGCAGATGGCATTGCATGTATCAGAAGAAACAGCTGCTGGCAGGATTTCCGCATTTTTATTTTCAGGCCGATGAGGAAATGGCCCTTCATTATGCAGAAGCATGCAGAAATTATGCCGATGGTTATTTATGAGAACAGGAAATGAGGAACGAAAAGTGGAAGATATAAAATTTTTAAAAGCACAATTGAATCAACAGTTATTTATGATCAGCCAGCCAAACGAGAAAGTGATGGAAGCGGCATGGCAGCGATGGGACAGCATCGGCAAACCATTAAGAAGTCTTGGGGCACTGGAACGTGCGGTTGTGAAAATGGCAGGTATGGAGAATACGGTGAATGTCAAAATGGACAAACGTGCCATCGTCGTACTGTGCGGCGATCATGGTGTTGTGAAGGAAGGGGTGACCCAGACAGACAGCAGTGTGACAAAGATTGTGGCGGATAATATTGCCTCAGGCAAGGCGAGTATTAACATTATGGCAGGAAAAGCCGGAGCAGATGTATTTCCTGTAGATGTGGGAATGATGGGTGAACATTATCCGAATAAAGAATTTCAACCGATGGTCATGTGTGACCGCAAAGTAGCCCAGGGAACGGGCGATATTGCTGTGGAACCGGCCATGACTCAGGAACAGTGTCTTCGGGCGATTCTGGCAGGCATTGAAGTTGTGGCCGATCTTTCCACACAGGGGTATGAGATGATCGGCATGGGAGAAATGGGGATCGGCAATACCACACCAAGCAGTGCCCTGGTGTCAGTCCTTTTGAATCTTCCGGTGGAGGAAGTGACAGGACGTGGGGCAGGATTGTCGGATGCATCCTACAATAAAAAAGTTGCCGTTATCGAACAGGCGGTGAAGCGTTATTGGAAAGCAACAGAGGATTCTGAAATCCCAGATGGCCCGTTTTTCAAAATAGATGCGGCGGTTGAACTGATGTCACATCTGGGCGGCTATGAAATCGCAGCCATGGCCGGTATGTGTCTGGGCGGTGCTGTCTTTGGTGTACCGATTGTACTGGACGGCTATATTTCCGTGGCAGGTGCCCTGTGTGCTTCTTTGATCAATACAGACTGCACGGCATACCTTCTGGCATCTCACATTTCAGCGGAACCGGCAGCAAGGAAAGTACTGAGAAATCTGCATCTTGAACCGGTGATCCAGGCAGGAATGTGTCTGGGGGAAGGAACCGGTGCGGCTGCAGCCATGGTTTTATATGATATGGGGCTTGCGGTATATCGTCAGATGGAGACTTTTGATGATATTCATGTGGAACCGTATGAAAACTACGCAAAAAGGCAGGCGGATGAGTAAATGATATTACTGGTAACAGGCGGAAGCGCCAGCGGCAAATCAGAATATGCGGAAAACAGAGCGCTGCAGCTGGCCAAAACAGAGCAGAAAAAGCTGATTTATCTGGCGGCAATGAAGCCCTTTGGAGAGGAAGCAGCAAAAAGAATTGAGCGGCACCGGCAATTGAGGGCAGGAAAAGGTTTTGAAACAGTGGAACGTTATACAGATATTGAAGGTCTTTGCAGGGATGAAAGTTTGGAGGCGGAAACTTTCAGACAGAAGGCAAAGGATGCGGTGGTACTGTTGGAATGTATGTCTAATCTGGCGGCCAACGAGATGTTTTCCGGCAGTGACAGCAATGCGGATTGTACCGGAGAGTTCGAGCGTATGGATACCAGCAGAGTCAAAGACAGAATTATGAGAGGTATAGATGCTTTGACTGAAGTGTCTGATCATTTGGTCATTGTCAGCATCAATGTCTTTGACGAGGGCATGCAGCAGTATGATGCATGGACCCGGGCTTATATGCAGTGTCTGGGAGAATTGAATCAGGCATTGACAAGGAAAGCAGATACGGCGGTTGAGGTTGTTTACTCGATCCCTGTTCCTTATAAGGAGGGCGTGACATGCAATCTTTAATTATTGCATTTGCCATGTATTCGAAGATACCAATGCCACGGGCAGACTGGAATGACAAAAATATGCGCTATGCCTTTTGTTGGTTTCCGGTGATCGGTCTGGTGATCGGCCTGGTGGAGCTGGCTGTCTTTTACATTTTGACAAAATGGCAGGCGGGATCTGTTTTCAGAGGCGTTTGCCTGATGGCGGTGCCTTTATTGGTGACAGGCGGCATTCATCTGGATGGATTTATGGATACAACGGATGCCAGAAGTTCTTATGGAGACAGGGAGAAAAAGCTGGCAATTTTAAAGGATTCCCATGTGGGGGCCTTTGCGGTGATCGGTTGCAGCTTTTATCTGATTTTGTCGGCCGGGGCCTGGAGTGAAATAGATACAAAGGGAATTGTTGTGATGGCGATGGCTTTTGTTCTGGAACGGGCATTCAGCGGATTAGCGGCGGTTAACTTCAAAGGCGCACGCAAAGACGGAATGCTGACCGCTTTCAGAGAACCGGCCAGGAAAAGGACAGTTACAGTGGTGTTGGCGGCGGAGGCTGTTATTTCGGCGATTGTGATGTGTTATCTCTGGCTTCCGGTGGGACTGTTATGCAGTCTGGGAGCCGTTTTGACATTTGTTTATTATTATAAAATGGCGATGAAGGAATTCGGCGGCACAACCGGAGATCTGGCAGGATGGTTTCTGCAGACCTGTGAACTGGTGATGCTGATGCTGACTGTTGTTGGAAAAATAATTTTGGCATAACATAGTCAATACAAGAGGGGAAAGATATGATATTTGTAACAGGCGGCTGTTTTCAGGGAAAACAGCAGTGGGTGCTTCAAAATTGTCAGGTGCAGCCGTTCCGGGTGGCAGATGGGGCAGTCTGCAGTATGGAAGAAATCAAAAGTGCCGGTGTACTGGATCATTTTCATTTGCTGGTGCGCCGTTGGATGCAGGCAGGCAAAATACCGGCGGATGAGACGGAAAAGATTCTGTCAGATAATCCGGATATTGTGATCATCACGGATGAAATCGGCAGCGGGATTGTGCCTTTGGATGTAAAAGAACGTGAATGGCGGGAAGTACACGGCAGAATCTGCTGTCAGCTGGCAGGAAGAGCCGATGCTGTTTTTCGCGTCATCGCCGGCATCGGGCAAAAAATAAAGTGAGGCAGCAGGGATAAATGAAGATAAAAATATGGCTGATCCGGCATGGCATGACAGCAGGCAATAGGCAGCAGCGCTATGTGGGAACAACAGATGAGCTGCTCTGTGAAGAAGGACGACAGCAAATAATATTGAAAAGGCAGTTGATAAAGTCGGATCAGGATATTCAGAATGTTTATGTCAGTCCGATGCTCAGATGCCGGGAAACGGCCGAAATTCTGTTTCCGGCGGTCAGTCAGATAACAGAAGCGGGTTTTCGGGAGTGCAGTTTCGGAGAATTTGAATACAGAAATTATCAGGAACTCAATGGGCATCCGGATTATCAGGCATGGATAGACAGCGGCGGCACCATTGGTTTCCCCGGCGGTGAAGATCAAAAAGCCTTTTGCGACAGAGTACAGACGGCTTTTGAAGTATGTATCAGGGATGATGTGATGCCAAAAGCTCGTAATTGGGGACAGATATATGCAGGTCAAAATGCCGCAGAAAAAGAATTTACGACAGCCATGGTTGTCCATGGCGGGACCATCATGGCCATTCTTTCTAAATGGGCAATGCCACGTCAGGATTATTTTCATTGGCAGGTCAAAAATGGCTGCGGATATCTGGTTTGTCTGGATACAGATGAATGGCTGGCGGAAAAAGGCACTTTGTCTGTGATTGAGAAGTTTTAAAGGCTGTGGAAAAGGCAGGTTTATAAAGTGAAGATTTGGTAAAAGGAGAAAATGTATGCATGGCATCATTGTTTTGGTGGGAGGTTTTTTGCTGGATTGTCTTTTAGGTGATCCGCATAATCCATGGCATCCCATTTGTCTGATCGGCTATCTGATCAGTTTTCTGGAAAAGAAAATACGGAAACTTTTTCCCAAGCAGCCCAAAGGTGAATTTTACGGTGGACTTGTGATGGTTATTTTAGTTTTATTCATATCTACAGCCGTTCCGATAGTGCTTCTGAAAGCTGCGAAGTGGATACATCCGTATCTGGCACTTGTGCTTGAAATTATCATGTGTTATCAGCTGTTGGCGGCCCGGTCTTTGAGAGATGAGAGTATGAAGGTGTATCATGCACTTCATCAGCATGATATTGAAGGGGCAAGAAAGGCTGTGTCGATGATCGTCGGCCGGGATACACAGCGGCTGGATGCAGCAGGCATTGCAAAAGCAGCTGTTGAAACAGTCGCTGAGAATGCCTCTGACGGGGTGATCGCACCGATGATTTTTATAGCTATTGGCGGTGTTCCACTCGGCTTTTTCTATAAAGCAGTGAATACAATGGACTCCATGGTGGGGTATAAAAATGAGAAATATCTTTATTTCGGCCGGGCGGCAGCAAAGCTGGATGATGTGATGAATTATGTGCCTTCAAGAATTTCCGGGCTTTTGATGGTTGCATCTGCTGCATTGACCGGCGGTGATGCCAAAAGGGCATGGCACATCTTTTGCCGTGACAGGTATAATCATGCCAGCCCGAATTCTGCGCAGACAGAGGCGGCTTGTGCCGGGGCACTTGGCCTTCAGCTGGCGGGAGACGCATGGTATTTTGGCGAGCGCTATCATAAACCGACGATTGGAGATGCGGTGAGAGAGATTGAAGATGCAGATATCATCAGAGCTGATTGTCTGATGTATGGTGCAGCCGTGTTATGTCTTGTGATCTGTGTGATCATTCGCTATTTGCTGGTGGGATAGTGTACAGCAGGAAGAAGACAGAAACTTTCGGATGAGGTATGAGCGCGTGGATGCAGGCGAAAGATTGATCAGAAAGCCGATAATGGCGACAGGAACAGGAGAAGAAACGATGGCAAAAGTTATCATGGTACAGGGCACCATGTCCAATGCGGGAAAGAGTCTGCTTGTGGCTGGATTATGCCGTATTTTCAGGCAGGACGGATACAGGGTGGCTCCATTTAAATCTCAGAATATGGCCCTGAATTCATTTATCACAACAGAAGGTCTGGAGATGGGAAGAGCCCAGGTGATGCAGGCGGAGGCGGCAGGCATCGAACCGTCGGTCAGGATGAATCCGATTCTTCTGAAACCTACATCAGATGTGGGGTCTCAGGTGATCGTCAATGGTGAAGTGCGTCAGAATATGCGGGCAGCGGAATATTTTAAATATAAAAAGTCACTGATACCGGATATTATGGCGGCGTACAATTCGCTGGCAGCAGAGAATGATATTATAGTGGTGGAAGGTGCGGGAAGTCCGGCAGAGATCAACTTGAAATCCGAGGACATTGTGAATATGGGATTGGCCAAAATGCTGAAAGCACCGGTATTGCTTGCAGGAGATATTGACAGAGGTGGTGTATTTGCACAGCTTGTGGGGACAATGATGCTGCTTGAAAAGGAAGAACAGCAGATGGTCAAAGGCCTGATCATCAATAAATTCCGGGGAGATAAGCGTATTTTGGATCCGGGGATCGAGATGTTGAAAGATTATACGCCAGTGCCGGTTGTAGGGGTTGTACCGTATATGCATGTGGATATTGACGATGAAGACAGCCTGGCAGACCGTCTGGACAAACATACCGAAAAAGGATTGATCGATATAGCGGTGATCCGTGTGCCGAGAATGTCGAATTTTACGGACTTCAATGCACTGGAACGCATGCAGGGCGTAACACTGCGTTATGTGGAAAAGGTGCAGCAGCTCGGCCGTCCGGATCTGATCCTGCTTCCAGGGACCAAGAATACCATGGGGGATCTGAAGTGGCTGCGTATGAACGGTCTGGAGGCTTCGGTTTTGAAATTGGCAGCGGAAGGTACACTGGTGATGGGCATTTGCGGCGGTTATCAGATGCTTGGTCTGACGCTGGAAGACCCGGATGGCGTGGAGGAAGGCGGCAGCATGCGCGGCATGGAATTGCTGCCGGTACATACGGTGTTTGAGAAGGCCAAGACGAGAACCAGAGTTTCCGGAAAGACGGGAACATTACATGGACCGTGGCAGTTGTTATCCGGCACGGCTTTTGAAGGCTATGAGATTCATATGGGTGAGACAACCTATGAACCTGGGGGCACTGTATTTTCTGCAATAGCAGAAACAGTCGGTACGCAGCATGTTGATGAAGCGATGGCTAATGGCTGCCAGTATCAGAATGCGGCCGGCAGCTATGTGCATGGTCTTTTTGACTCTGTGGAGATGCAGAAAGCACTGCTTAGGCTGCTTTGTCAGAAGAAAGGGCTGCCGGAGGAAGCGGTATCCTGGATTGATGAGAAAGTCTATAAAGAGCAGCAGTATGATAAACTGGCAGAAGGACTCAGGGAGAATATGGATATGGCAAAGATTTATCAGATATTGGAGGAGGGACTGGCATGAAGATAGAACTTGAGAATGTATTGCCGGCTGAGATTGAGAAGCGCAGTTTTGAGATCATCACAGAAGAACTGGGAGACCGGGTATTTGATCCGCTTCAGGAGCCGATTATTAAGCGGGCCATTCATACCAGTGCGGATTTTGAATATGCTGATTCGCTGTGCTTTTCTGAGCATGCGGTGGAGAAAGCGTTGGATGCGCTACGCAAAGGGGCTTATATCGTGACTGATACACAGATGGGGAAATCAGGCATCAACAAGAAAGTGATAGCAGAATTTGGCGGCGAGGTCTGCTGTTTTATGTCGGATCCGGATGTGGCAGAGACAGCCAAAAAGAACGGTACAACCCGAGCCGTAGCCAGTATGGAAAAGGCCGCAAAGCTTGACAGGCCGTTGGTTTTTGCCATCGGCAATGCGCCGACAGCCTTGATCCAGCTCTATGAGATGATTCAGGAGGGCCGTATCCGGCCGGAACTGATCATTGGTGTGCCTGTGGGCTTTGTCAATGTGGTACAGGCCAAAGAACTGATTATGACGGCGGGGGTACCGTATATTGTTGCAAGGGGCAGAAAGGGCGGAAGCAATATTGCCGCCGCCATCTGCAATGCGCTTTTATATATGCTGGACAGTTCCAGAGGACAGCGCTAAAAGAATAAAAATCAATCGTAAGGGGTCGCTTTTGGCGGCCTCTTTTCTTCGAGGAAACTGCCACGCATGACGGCCTTGCTGCCATATTTCTGCCGGATGCTGTCCAGGGCCTGATCCAGCTTTTCCTGCTTGTCATTCCGGACATAATCAAAGAGATTCATCTGACGAACCTGGCAGTCACTGAGCTTGGAAGTACGGATGCCGAGAAGCCGCACGGGGGTACCGTTCCAGAGTTCATGAAAAAGCTGCCCGGCAGCTTCATAGATGACCTGCGTGGCCTGGGAAGGTGAGAGAAGCTGCATTTGATGAGAAACATTCTCAAATGTGTTGTAGCGGATTTCAACGCTGACCATACCGGCCAGAAAACCGGCTTTGCGCAGTCGGCCGGCAACGGATTCTGACAGTTCCAGCAGCACTTTGCGGGCGGCTTCTTCTGTGGTCACGTCTGCTGACAGGGTTGTGGAATTGCCGATGCCTTTGTTGGAGGTATCCGTTTTGGTCCGCTCGTCAATGTGGACAGATTCGATACCGTTGGCGTATTCCCAGATGGTACGGCCATGACTTTTCAGATGGGCTTCTATGAGTGCCGGATCCATTTTGGCCAGATCGCCGATGGTTTTGATACCCAGCAGTTCCAGTTTTGCAGCGGAAGCGTGGCCGACCATGAAGAGATCCCTGACTGGAAGAGGCCACATTTTCACCGGGACTTCTTCGGGGAAAAGGGTGTGAACTTTGTCCGGTTTTTCAAAATCAGAAGCCATCTTTGCCAGCAGGCGGTTGGTGGAGATGCCGATATTCACAGTGAAGCCCAATCTGTCACGAATTGTATCTTTGATCATATGGGCTGCCCTGACAGGGTCACCGTTATCTCCGGGGATCGGGACATATTCGGCAAAACATTCATCAATACTGTACTGACTGATGGCGGAAGTATAATGATGCAGCAGATCAAGCAGCTGACGGCTGCACTGGCTGTAGTAATGATGTTCCGGCGGTACAATGGTCAGATTGGCACATTTTCTCAGGGCATCGGTGATTGGTTCTCCGGTGCGGATGCCGTATCTGGCTGCAGCTATGGATTTGGCCAGGACAACGCCATGCCGTTTGGACATATCACCGCCTACAATGGCCGGAATCTTCCGGAGATCTGTTTCACTGCCGTCACGGAGCAGTTTGATGGCTGTCCAGCTTAAATAGGCGCTGTTCACATCTATATGAAAAATAATTTTTTTCATGATAATTTTCACCTTTTTCCACAATTATAGAGTATGTTATACGTAAGATATAAGATGCTTTTGATAAAGTTGATATTTATCTTTATTATATAGGAATAAAGATTGTCCGTCCACGACATTTTTACGTTGAGATTTTGTACGGCCGGTGTTAGAATGGTGGTTGTTGTAATAGATGCTGTATACACATGCATGCATCGAATTTGAATTTTATAGACTGGGAGAAAGACTTTAATGAAAAATATTGTTTTTATAGGTATGCCGGGGGCTGGAAAGAGTACCATCGGCGTGGTAATCGCCAAGATTTTCGGATACGATTTTGTGGATTCGGATCTTCTGATCCAGAATCAGGAGGGAGATATTCTGGAACATTTGATTGAGAAGCATGGAATTGAAGGCTTTTTACAGATTGAAAACCAGGTGAACAGAGATATTAATGTGAAGAAAACGGTTATTTCAACAGGAGGCAGTGTCTGCTATTGCGATGAGGCCCTGAAACATATGTCAGAGCATGGCGTTATTGTTTATATCAAAACAGATTATGAATCATTGCATCAGCGCTTGGGCGACCTTCATCAGAGAGGTGTTGTGATTCGAAACGGATCGACACTTTTGGATTTATATAATGAAAGAACGCCTCTTTATGAGAAGTATGCAGATGTCGTTGCAGATGTCAGCGGATGTCGGATTGAAAAGGCCATTGATAAGATAAAAAATTTACTGAAAGCCTGTGCCAAATTATATGAAGAATAGAATATCAAAAAAGAGACATAACAGTTACAGAAAGAGGGAGAGAAATTTCAGAGATTGGCCAAAGAATCCGCATTTTTACGGTGCGCTGGCGATGCTTCTGCCGTTGACGGCGATAATGATCGCTTATATTGCCATGGGCGTTTTCCCTTTCGGCAATCAGGCAACGATGATTATTGACTCTTATCATCAGTATGTACCGTTTTTCTCTGAATTTCATGATAAGATCTGGCATGGTGAAAGTTTCCTTTATTCATGGCACGGCAGTCTGGGATTTAATTTTATAGCGGTTCAGGCTTATTATCTGGCAAGTCCGCTGAATTTTCTGATTGCCTTGTTCCCGGCCTCGATGATGATAGAGGCCTTTGAGACGCTGATCGTGCTGAAGATCTGTCTGTCAGGATGGACGGCTTATCGCTATCTGCGGAGAAGAACCGGAAGAAATGATTATTCGACGGTTGTGTTTGCATCGTTTTATGCCCTTGGTGGATTCAGCATCGCTTATAACTGGAATGTGATGTGGCTGGACAGCATTGTCCTGTTTCCGATCATTCTTATGGGTGTTGAGAAGCTGATCAATGACAGAGACGGTCGGATGTATGCAGTCAGTATGGGACTTGCTATTTTCTGCAATTACTATATGGCCATTATGATCTGCATTTTTGTTGTTTTGTACTTTTTTGTTATCTGGTTTTCCAGAAAGCGAGAAGGCATCAGACAGTTTCTCAGAAGCGGTATTCATTTTGTGCTGTGCTCTGTGTTGGCAGGCGGAATGGCGGCCATTTATCTGTTTCCGACGTATTATACATTGATCAACAGTTCCCAGGGATCGGCCCCGACAAGCTTTAAGATCTACAGGAATTTCCTGGAGATTTTTCGTCAGCAGTTTGCACTGGTTGAACCGACGCAGCTGACAGGGGCGCCGAATATATACTGTGGCGTTCTGCTTGTGATGCTGGTTGTTTTTTATGCGGTTTCCAAAACGATTCCATTAAGGGAAAAGATCGGACGTCTTTTTGTAACAGGATTTGTTCTGGTGAGTCTGAATATTAATGTGCTTGATTATGTATGGCACGGATTCCATTTCCCGAATAACCTGCCCGGCAGATTCTCTTTTATTTATATTTTCATGGTGGTTGTTATGGCCTACGATGCATGGCAGTCACTGCGGCTGACGAATAAGAAGGTTTTCCTTGGGATTTTTGCGGCAGAAGCGGTGCTATTTGGTGTATGTCTCTGGTATCCGAAGGATCGTCTGCCCCTTTACAGTATGATTGTGACAGGGGTGCTGATGGCACTTTACATGATCCTGCTGATCGCCCATCGGAGCCATGCTTCATTGACGATTAAAGGCATTAAGGTCCTGCCAAAGTATCTGTGTCTGATGGTACTGACAGTGGAAGTGGCGGGCAATGCTATTTTTGGCCTGTGTATGAACGGAACCACTAACCGGACGAACTATACAGAGGACAGGCAGGAGGTTGCAGATATCCGCAGCCGCTACGAGGCAAAAGATACTTTTTACAGAATGGAACTGGAACAGATCAGAGGCAGGGATGATGTCACATGGCATCATCTGAATGGTCTTTCATTCTTCTCATCAACAGCGGATGATCGTGAGGAGAAGTTGATGGGAGCTCTCGGTTTTTACAACAGCGGCAATAAATACAGCTATAAAGGGGCAACGCCTCTGACAGATGCGATGTTTGGTATCCGTTATATTATCAGCAATGATGAAATATGGGCGTCGAATCTGTCATTATGTGAGCAGACAGAGAATAAGTATATTTATGAGAACCAACAGAATCTTACTCTTGGTTACATGGTGAATCCGGGGGTTACCCAGTGGAAGATCGTGGAAGGGGATCCTTTTGTCACTCAGAATGATTTTGTGAGAATGGCAACGGATACTCAGGGAGCGATGTTTATCCCGCTTGAAACAGGAGAGCTGCAGGTGACAGATGGCATGCTGACCAGTACCGGTGAGGATAAATATTATTATGAGCGGCATGGCAGCGGCGGAAGCCTGACCTGGCAGCTGACTTTCACGGAGCAGCAGGATGTGTATATTTATTTTGAGGCCAGTCATTGTGAGAAGCTGAAGGTGACGATTGACGGAAAGACGGAGACCTATTCTGATAAGCGGGGACATATTGTGCATCTTGGGCAGTGTGATGCAGGGAAGGTTGTGACATTGGATTTTCCGATGGACAGCGAATATGAAACAGGCAACGTGAAACTGCAGATGTATGCCCTCAATCAGGATATTTTCGATTCAGCCTATGCCCAGCTGGCGGATGAACAGCTGCAGGTGACAAATTACGACAGCACCCACGTCAACGGACATATTCAGGTGAATCAGGATGGTATGATGCTGCTGTCGATTCCTTATGACGAAGGCTGGCATATCTATGTGGATGGTGAAGAAACAGAGATACAGCCGGTGGGTGAAGCGATGACAGGATGCTGGATGACAGCAGGCGAACATCAGATTACGATGCGGTACACACCACAGGGATTTGTGGAAGGAGCCGCGATCAGTGTTATTTCACTACTGATACTTGTGTTGGGAATTGCTGGAAAAGCAGGTCTTTTCAGCAGACATCATAGGAAAATGTAACAAATTCTTAACAAATTTTTATAAAAAGATAAAAAGCGATTTACAAACAGAGAGTTTGTGATATAATCATTTTGAGGAAAAATCAGTATAGGGATTTTTTGTCGATTTTTATAGGAATAATAGTTGATCAGCGAGTGATGTATTGCATGATTCGCTGATTTTCGGATATTGAATCAGATAGATGAGAACAACGCAATATAATTTGAGGTGCAATATGGAACAGTATTTAATAAAAGGCGGGAATCCGTTGGTTGGCGAAGTAGAGATTGGCGGAGCAAAGAATTCGGCCCTTGGTATTTTGGCAGCAGCGATCATGTGTGATGAGACTGTGACAATTCGGAACTTGCCGGATGTGAATGATATCAATGTTTTCCTGAATGCGGTTATATCCATTGGTGCGGAAGTCCGTTATCCGAATCCGAAGGATCGTCATACAGTTACAATTAACGGCTGTGGTATTCGTACACACGAAGTAGACAATGACTATATCAGAAAGATCAGAGCGTCCTATTATCTGATTGGCGCTCTTCTCGGCAAGTACAGGGAAGCCGGTGTGGCGCTGCCTGGCGGATGCAATATCGGCAGCAGACCGATCGACCAGCATCAGAAGGGATTCAAGGCACTGGGTGCGAAGGTATGGATTGACAGAGGCATGATCTTTACTTCTGCTGATGAGTTAAACGGCAAGCATATTTATCTTGACGTGGTCAGTGTGGGGGCAACCATCAATATTATGCTGGCAGCATCCAGAGCCAAAGGCATGACCATCATTGAGAATGCAGCGAAGGAACCGCATGTTGTTGATGTGGCGCAGTTCCTGAATCAGATGGGGGCCAACATCAAGGGTGCCGGAACAGATATGATCAAGATTATCGGCGTAGATCGTTTCAGAGCAGCTGATCATGAGATTATCCCGGATCAGATCGAAGCGGGTACATTTATGTGTGCAGCTGTTGCAACAAAGGGTGATGTGACGATCAAGCATGTTATTCCGAAGCATCTGGAATCTATCTCAGCGAAGCTGATCGAGATGGGGGCAGAGATTGAAGAACTGGATGATGCCGTACGTGTTGTAGCGACCAAGAGACTCAGCCCGACAACGGTGAAGACAATGCCTTATCCGGGATTCCCGACAGATATGCAGTCTCAGATTGCGGTATGTCTTTCTCTTGCTGACGGCACAAGCCTTGTTACAGAGAAGATTTTCGAGAACAGATTTAAGTATACAGACGAGCTGACCAAGATGGGTGCCAATATCAAGGTTGAAGGCAATACAGCTTTCATTACAGGTGTTGATAAGTATACAGGTGCAGTTGTTGTTGCACCGGATCTTCGGGCAGGTGCAGCACTTGTTATTGCCGGACTGGCAGCAGAAGGCTGTACATGCGTTGAGCAAATTCAGTATATCCAGAGAGGTTATGAGAACTTTGAAGAGAAGATCCGAAGCCTGGGCGGTATTATTGAACGCGTGGACGTAGAAGACCGTACAGATCGTGACCGTATGATGCGCAAGATGAGTCTTGCAGCTTATTAATTATTACTGAATGAGTGGGAATCTCTCATTGTCGTATGGATGACAATGAGGGATTTTTTCTGTAGAAGAGGGATTGGGCTACAAATCGTTGGAATTGTAGTGCTGCATCGCTTGACTTTAAACTTATTTTCATGTATGCTATGTAAGCAATCAACACATTAAATAGTCAACTGATTAATTAAATAGTAGTTTTCTCTTATTCAGAGCAATGGAGACCAAGGATCTGTGATATTGCGGCAACCCCCATGAGGAAGGTGCCAACCTGAGCGAGTAACATCGAACAATAAGAGGATTTGATCGTATCAAGTCCGCTTTGAGCGGATTTTTTTTTGCCATGGACAGCAGTGTTTGGTGCCAAGGGCAGAACCAATGACGATTAAATAGCAATAAGAGAAATAGTAACTGTGAAGAGAATGTGCAGTTATGAGAGATACTAATTCGACAAGGAGGACATAATGGAAAAGTTATTATTCACATCTGAATCTGTAACAGAAGGCCATCCGGATAAGATTTGTGACCAGATTTCCGATGCAATTCTTGATGCAATGTTAGAGCAGGATCCAATGAGCCGTGTCGCATGTGAGACATGTACAACAACAGGTCTTGTTATGGTTATGGGTGAGATCACCAGCAATGCGAAGGTAGATATTCAGAACATTGTCAGAGACACAGTCAGAGAAATTGGTTATACAAGAGGTAAATACGGCTTTGATGCTGACACATGTGCAGTTATGGTGGCACTTGACAAACAGTCTACAGATATTGCCATGGGTGTTGATAAGGCCCTTGAAGCCAAAGAGCATACCATGTCTGAAGAAGAAATCGCAGCTATCGGTGCTGGTGACCAGGGTATGATGTTTGGTTTTGCAACCAATGAAACAGAAGAATATATGCCATATCCGATCGCACTGGCTCACAAGCTGGCGCGTCAGCTGACAAAGGTTCGTAAAGATGGTACACTGCCTTACCTCAGACCGGACGGCAAGACACAGGTTACGGTTGAATATGATGAGAAAGGCAAGGCGGTTCGTCTGGATGCTGTTGTCCTTTCAACACAGCATGATCCTGAAGTAACACAGGAACAGATTCATGAAGATATCAAGAAATATGTTTTTGATGTAATTCTTCCAGCAGAGATGGTCGATGAGCATACAAAGTTCTTCATCAACCCAACAGGCCGTTTTGTTATCGGCGGACCTCACGGTGACAGTGGTCTGACAGGCCGTAAGATCATTGTAGATACATACGGTGGTTACGCTCGCCACGGCGGCGGTGCTTTCTCGGGTAAGGACTGCACAAAGGTTGACCGTTCTGCTGCTTACGCTGCACGTTATGTTGCCAAGAACCTGGTAGCAGCAGGTATTGCAGATAAGTGTGAGATTCAGTTATCTTATGCCATCGGTGTAGCGAATCCGACATCGATTATGGTTGATACGTTTGGCACAGGCAAGTTATCCAACAGCCGTATTGTTGAGATTATCAGAGACAACTTTGACCTTCGTCCGGCAGGCATCATCCGTATGCTTGATCTGAGAAGACCAATTTATAAACAGACAGCCGCTTATGGTCATTTTGGCCGCAACGATCTGGATCTGCCTTGGGAGAAACTGGACAAGGTAGATACATTAAAGGCTTATCTTTAGGTTACGCGAATAATGAAGCAGGCCCATGTATGGGCTGACGTATACAAACGCAGACTATTTTCGATGATGAAAATAGTTCTGCGTTTATCTTTATCTCTTTTTCATAAAAAATTTTATTATCTTTTACAATTCCTTTTCACGATTATGATATAATGAGCGTTAGAGAGCGGGAGCAAGCAATGCTTGTTCATCGCGAACGGCGAATGGCGATCATGATAGCTGCGTATGCAGCGTCAAGCACCAAAGGTGCGAATCATGATATAATGAGCGTTAGAGAGCGGGAGCAAGCAATGCTTGTTCATCGCGAACGGCGAATGGCGATCATGATAGCTGCGTATGCAGCGTCAAGCACCAAAGGTGCGAATCATGATATAATAAGTTGAATGTTTAAAATCGGTGGTGATTTTTTGAAATTATTAACAAGAATAAAGATATCTTATTTTCTGGCTTTTATCTGTCCGGTTGTATTGATTCTGGCGACCGTAGTCGGTGTGATGAAGATGGGACTGAACTCTATGGAGCAGAAGTATGATCTGGATCAGTCCAGTTACGAAATGATCCTGGATCCCATGAGCATGCTGGGGCATATGACAGCATCCACGGTGGAGGAATTGGAACAGGTGACGAAGGAGGATCCGGATAAGCTGTTGGATCAGGTTTATCTGAAGAAATTGAATGAGAGACTTTCCAATCATTCTTCTTATCTGCTGGTGAAGAAGGACTGGCAGAATATTTATTCAGGACTTCCAAAGGAAGGAAATTATAAAGATGACCTGAATTATTCTCCAAAGGATGGCAAGGATGAGAGCCTTTATGTTATGGATGAGCAGCCTTATCATATTCAGCAGACGAATTTCACATTTTCTGATGGATCAGTCGGACAAGTATTAATATATACCAATGTGGCGCAGATTGTACCGCAGATCAAGAAACTGGTGGCGCAGATTATTATAACGTCACTGCTGATCTTATTTGCAGGAAGTTTTATTGCCATGTTCTGGCTGTATAAGAGTATTGTGCATCCTCTGAACAAATTGAAGACGGCGGCTGAGAATATCAAGGACGGCAATCTGAATTTCAGTGTGGCGGCTGAGACGGACGATGAGATCGGTGAGGTTTGTGTTGCTTTTGAGGAGATGCGTCTGAAGCTGAAGGGTCAGATTGAACGCAATATTCAGTATGAGAAGGAGAGCAAGGAGCTTATCAGCAATATTTCCCATGACTTGAAGACACCGATGACGGCCATCAAGGGTTACATAGAGGGTATCATGGATGGTGTTGCGGATACCGAAGAGAAGAGGAATCGTTATATCCGCACGATTTATAATAAAGTCAATGATATGAACAGTCTGATTGAAGAATTGTTCCTTTATGCCAAACTGGACAGCAATTCCGTTACCTATTCCTTTGCAAAGGTGAATGTGGATGCTTATTTCCAGGATTGTGTGGAGGAAATCAGCCTTGATCTGGAATCCCAGGGGGTTGATTTTGGCTATTTTAACTATGCGGACAGGGATACCGTGATCATTGCGGATCCGGAACAGTTAAAGCGTGTAGTGAACAACATTATCGGTAATTCCGTGAAGTATGCATCGCCGGATCGTAAACTGATGATCAGCCTGCGTATTATGGAAGAATCAGAATTTGTCAAGATAGAAATCGAAGACAACGGCAAGGGCATTGCGCGAAACGAAGTGCCGCTGATATTTGACAGATGTTATCGTACGGATGCATCCAGGAACTCTTCCAAAGGCGGAAGCGGTCTGGGGCTGTCCATCGCCAAGAAGATTATTGAGGAGCATGGCGGTAAGATCTGGGCAGTCAGTACGGAGGGTGTCGGGACGACGATGTGTTTTGTTTTAAGAAAGTATAAGGAGAATAATGTATATGAGTAAGATTTTGATTGTAGAAGATGAAGTGGCAATTGCAGAGCTTGAGAAGGATTATCTGGAGCTCAGTGGTTTTGATGTGGTGATGCAGCATACCGGTGATGCCGGACTCAAAGCGGCTTTGAATGAAGATTTTAATCTGATCATTTTGGATCTGATGCTTCCGAATGTGGATGGTTTTGAAATCTGCAAGAAGGTCCGTGAGAAGAAGAATACGCCGATCATCATGGTATCTGCCAAGAAGGAAGATATCGATAAGATCCGTGGTCTGGGTCTGGGGGCTGATGATTATATGACAAAGCCTTTCAGTCCGAGTGAGCTGGTAGCCCGTGTGAAAGCTCATCTGGCCCGATATGAACGTCTGGTGGGCAGCGGTGTGAAAGCCAATGAGATTATTGAGATCCGCGGTATCAAGATTGATAAAACAGCCCGCCGTGTTTATGTCAATGGTGAGGAGAAAGCCTTTACCACCAAGGAATTTGACCTTTTGACCTTCCTGGCGGAGAATCCGAACCATGTATTCACCAAGGAGGAATTGTTTAATAAGATCTGGGATATGGAATCTATTGGTGATATCGCAACGGTAACGGTACATATCAAGAAAATCCGTGAGAAGATTGAGTTTAATACATCGAAGCCGCAGTATATCGAGACGATTTGGGGCGTGGGATACCGCTTTAAGGTTTAAAATGGGGATAGAGTGCGGCTCTAAAGGGTTATGATAAAAGGAATCGAAGGGGCCATTCGACACAGGCACACTCGCGTTGCCTAATGCTGGCAGCAGTACATAAGATGCTAAAAAACAGCATCTAAGTACTGGCCGCATTAGAAGCACCTGTGTTGAATGGCTCCTTTCGATTCCTTTTTTGGCAAATTTTTGAGCCGCACTTTTATTGCAGTTGAAGATGGCTGTAAAGCGGGTATCCCTTTGGATAGGAGGAAGAAGGAGTTCGGAAGGTATCGAGGAAATCCCGTTGGTAGTGTAAAATGGTTGCAGAACAAAAAGCGTGAAATTGTTTTAAACAATTAATATAAATAGTGTAACGAATGGTGTTTTAGGGACATTAATAGATGAAAATAACAGTTAGGAAAGGAGGCGGGCCGTGAAGGTTACGGATGAGGTTTACAGGGAGTATTCCCAGATGGTTTATAAGTATCTGTTTTCGTTGACCGGGGATGCACATGTGGCGGAGGAAGTGACTCAGGAGACTTTTTATCAGGCGGTCCGCTGTGCCGGTCGTTTTGACGGAAGCTGCCGTTTCTCTACATGGCTTTGTGCTATTGCGAAGAATCAACTGAACAGTTATAGACGAAAGCATTTTGTGCCATTCGGTGATACAGAGAAAACGGAGGCGTTGGCGAAAACAGGAGCAGGAAAAACGGATGTGACGCCGGAGAAAACAGTGCTTTCAGAGTATGGCCGTGTCGAAATTTTAAGGAAATTGCATCAGTTAGATGCAGCGGTCAGAGAAGTTATGTATCTTAGAATTTTTGGTGATTTATCTTTTGCACAGATTGGAGAAATCACCGGACGGACAGAAAACTGGGCCCGGGTAACTTACTATCGCGGTAAGGAAAAACTAAGAAAGGAGCTGGATGGGAATGAGTGATAAATTGAGATGTGAAATTGTGCAGGACCTTTTGCCGAGTTATGTGGATGGGCTGACCAGCGATGAAACAAATGAAGCCATCAAAGACCATCTGGCGGACTGTGTTTCATGCAGGGATATGTATGAGCGAATGAAAGCGGATGAGACGTCGGCTGAGGAAAATTCAGAGGTGATGGAAAAAGAAAAAAAAGAAATTAATTTTCTGAAAAAAATTAAACAGAAGCATCGGTTGAATCTGGTGCTGGTGGTAGTGATTTTGACAGTCTTTTTTACAGCGGTTTATTATCATCAGACTTATCAGAAGGGGGAAGAAATGTCGGCGGATGAAATAGATTATTCTCTGCAGTGGAACAGCAATGACAGTCAGTTGAATATTCTGGGTAATTTTAAGAATGCTAATCGCGGATATACAAGGTTGATTGGTGAAGAGGACGAGGATGGCATTACCCATTTGAAAATTTATTCATCACCGGTGGGAAGCAGGCATCCGAACCAGTTTGTTGCAGGCTATTCCAAGGTGAATGCAGCTGACCAGGTATGGCTTGGGGATAGAATTATCTGGGATCAGGGAGAGAATATCAGCAAAATGACATCGGATTTGTATCAGGCGAAAACGCCGTATGCAGGAGATGCAGTTGCAGTCAAAACGTTGGCAGATACAGTCGGTGTCGGTAATCATTTTGGCGCATATCACATTTCCTTGGAGACATCTGAAGAACCGTATGATTGTCAGTTTATCATTCAATATCCGATGAAAGGGGAAAAGAAAGAGAAAGCTCTGGAGCAGATGAAAAAAGATGCCTGTGTAATGTTGGCACTGGTAGACAACCTTGGTTCAGTTTCATGGGGATACATGATGACAGCGGAGGATAATAATGGTGTGGAAACATTGCAGATGACAGCGGAGGAAGCATCTGCTTATGTAGGAAAAAATATCAAAACCTGTGGTGAGTCGCCAAAAGCCCTGCAGGAAATGCTGACGCAGCTGGATTTTATCACAGATGAGGGATTCTATGTTGTTTCGGGAACTGAAAGGGATGAAAATTATAATTTTAAAGTTGTGATTTATCATTCTCAACAGGTAGATATGGATGGGCTGGACTGCGGCTTTGGCTTTGAATCCCGTATTGGAACCGTTTGCAGTTCTGTTATGTATTGGGAGCAGGAAGAACATCCTGAACAGACAGTCATTACAGTGAGTCCGGACCGGTTTAACAGGACGCTGACAGATGAAGAAGTTTCAAAACTGACACTCAGTGTTTCTGTAAGGGATACT
>NZ_JBBMEK010000025.1:0-22807 GCF_040096555.1 Coprococcus intestinihominis
ACTTGACTCATTATCTGAGTAAATTCTCACCATGAAATATTCTACTGCTCTGAGCTCTAATACTCTTTTCGCAAACATCGGAATAGTTTCATAAGCAATTCCATTTCTACGATATTTCAATAATACATCCATTCCAATTTCAGGCGTTTCTGAAGACAGATTTTGCATAGTAATATTCCCAACATACGAATTATCTGTTTTTAAAAATACAGATATATAAATTGCATCATCTTCAGGAAGTTTCTCCCAGACATACTCAGCAAATTCTTCATAATCTACATTACTCATCTTCGAGGAAGCTTTTGCAACAATAGAATTCTCTTGATATAGTTTCAAATAATTAGCTTTATCTTCCTCACATAAAGCTTTCAGAATATATTTATCATTCTGAACAAAAACTCCATCTTTTAAAAAGAAATCTGTTTTCTTCATTCTAACCCTTCTTTCCTATCTGAATAGTTTTATTCACTAACATCTTCCTCAACGTTCTTTCTCTTATGATCTACCATACTTTTCTTACAAAGCTTGCAGATAGTTCCATGCTCTGTTACCATCACAACCTTTGCCTTGGCAGTGTCACCGATCTTGTCATAAATTCTCCCGGCACTCATGCTTTCACCGATTACGGTATGAGTACTATTTGCTACATGACCAATGTCACCAAGGCCTTCCATCCTGACAACGATTGCTTCTTTATCATATTTGTTGTTCGGCTCTTTCTTTAGCTGTAAAGTTATTCCTGGCTTTAGAAATTCTTTACCGTAGTAATATTTGGTTCCTGTCAATGTAAAATAAATCTTTGCCATCGTATTTTCCCCCTTTAAAAATCATATTCATCCGGATCTAGTCCTGCGTCTTCCAGAGCTTCTCTTCTTTCTTCCGGATCCATCATTTCCAGTTCATCATAATCAAGACCTGCGTCACCGAAAACATCACTTTCGTCATAGTCAGAAGAGCGACTGTCTTCGCTTAACATCTCATCCATAAATTGGAACTGTGTTGCTCGTTCCCAGTTATCCAGTTTTCCATCACCATTGAAATCAAACATCTTGTCAAATCCAAACATCATACTTCCTCCTGGTTTTATCTTATAACTTTTGTTTTTTCATGTGGTCGCTTAGGCGGCGACTTAGTCTTCTAGGTACTCTCTGTAATCAGATTCATCTGCAAATAATCTGTAGCTTCCATTGATGTAACCCATATAACCATTATCTGTGTAATATCCTTTCATCATCGAGTACCTCACTTTCTTCAATTTCGTTTCGGTTTTATTTGATGTTATCAGTTTACAACAAATAGCTGTACAAAAATCCTGACAACCAAGATAACCGTTATTTTGGCGTATAAAAAAAGATCCAGAGAGAAATAATCTCCCCAGACCTTTAATCTCCTTGTTCGGGTAAAGACAATATATACTTCATATCTTCATACTATTTCCTGCTTCGTACCTGTACCATCTGCTGTTCCAAATACCTCGGCACCGGCTTCCCGGATCTTTTTGCAATAGCAATCTGTTTCTCATGAAGCTTCCTGATTACAGAAGTTCTTTTCTTCGGATGATTCGATTTTGGTTTCTGAACTTTTTCAACAGTCTTTTTCTGGTTATTGACTTGACCATCCACCATATCATAATTGGCTTCTGTCCCGGATTCATGGCTACGTTCATACATCCCGTTCTGGAAATATTTCTGATATAGTTCCATCTTTATCTGCAGCTGTTTCATTCTTTCCGAATACTTATTCTCAGGATGAATATATTCACGGATCTTCTGCTTGGCAGTTTCATCAAAACCTCTGATTCCGGTTTCTGCCACATATTTTCCGTAACTGTCGAGAATAATCCTCGCAGCCTGTTCCCGGAATTCCTGATGCTCCAGAAGATAAAACTGTTTTCCATCAATAATGATGTAGTCTGTGACCCTCCAGTTTCCGGAATAGCCATCAATCTTATAATCTTTGGTATCCACGGACAGAACGCTTCCTGTTGTACCCATACGGATGAATCCGCTGATTCTTCTGGGATGATCATCACTCAGATAAAAGCAGGAGATTTCTCCTTCCTGGTTAAGCACCAGCACATCACTGACTTCTGTTTTATTCCGGATCCGTTTCCAGATATCATTAGCAGTTTCATCCGGCCTCATTTCACCGATCATCATATGCCGGTAAAATTCTACACGAACAGCAAGATTCTGTTCCCGGACCTCGTTGTAGGATAGATGCCATAGCTTCCGCCCGGCAGTCATCTTATTGACACGATAAAGGGCAAATTGATTAATCTTCATACTCATCATCCTCCGATGCCAAGAGATATGAATCCAGATCCAGTGTATAATAATACTTGTCTTCAATCTGCTGCAGTTTCTCGATCAGCGAAGATACAATCTCAATCATTTCTTCATCGGATACATCCTCTTTTGTTTCTTCCAAAACATCCAGTGTTTCCTTTAATGCCTCTACGGTATCCTGTCTGGTTTTTTCGGCAAAGATCGCCATTACCATTAATTCATTTTCTTCAAATTTTACTGGTTTCATAAACTCATCGCCTCCCTTCTGTGCTGTGATTTTGTCTTCTGTCTTTCCGGTTTCTGTCTTTCTTCCGGCATTTTACTTTCTGTTTTTTCTCTTTCTTTCTGCCTTTTCTCAATGATCTTCTCTGCATCTGACAATGCTTTTTGAACCAGCCTGTTATCCCGGTATCCGGGAATAGAGTTGATGATTTCTTTTTGTAACGTCTTTCCCACATAAAGATCAAACATTCCCGCATAATCACTGTCATCTTCCAGATTAAAACCAATGCTTTTTATTCCATTCATCCGGCCGCCCGGTATCTGGTCAAAAATAGCAAAAGCCTGTTCCAGAGTCAGATCCTGATGAAATTCTCCCAGAACCGGAAATTCGGAACATTCTGCCACATAGAAACTGATGCGAGATTTATCCTCATCCGGATGCAGTGGAAGAGTAGTATCTTTTATTCCAATCATTTCCTGTCTCTGTTTTACAAAATCCGGCAGTTCAGTAAAACCAAAGCTGTCAACATAGAAAGCCCGGATATCACCATTTCTACTTGTAATAACTACATCACTGACTGACATGGAATGTCCTCTAAAATCAGCCGGATGATTCTGGTTAAATACACTGTAAAGAGTGTCCAAGTTATCCGATGGCTCAAGAATCCCGGAGTACACACACTGATAATCCGCTGCAGTTACTTCCATCCCATGATCTTTTACAAAATCCATGCCCATAAACTCATAAGGAACGTCTTTCGATTCCGTATTCAGCTGATAAAGGGCATATCTTTCTTCTCCCGCAAACATCAACTCTTCGGAAGTTTTTTCATATCGTTCCGGGTGCATTACCCGTTCCACTCTTTCCGCAGTGTCTGGATCTTCCAGGACAACACCTTCCAGCCATTCTTTTACATCATTCCATGAATCTGAAATCATTACACCACCGATTTCATGTGTACCATCCGGAAGGAAACGAAGATTGCCATCTGTACTTTCCAAATCATCAAAATGATATCCGGCAGCTTCCATAGCAGGTATCAATTTCTGTTTCTGCACTGATTCCAGGAGCTGCTTTTTCTCTGCAAACAGTTCCTGCAGGTTGTCGGATAATTCGTCGATCATTTCTCCTGCAGTCTTTCTGATCGTGTCCATAGATGTTTTTAATTCTTTCATATCACGCCCGCTGCTCCATCCGGCGATATACGGGAAACTGTATTCAGAAGTATCTACACCAAAGGCAGAGCAGACACAATAAGCGACAGATTCAGCTTCAACTTCTTTTGTCAGCCGATCCTTTTCAATGCCCTGTTCTGCCATCAGATCCTTATCATGGATTCTTGCATGTCCGGTTTCATGAATTGCTGTTTTAATGGTCTGGCTGTCGCTCATCCCTTTTTGAATTACGATTTCTTTATCGACCGAATGATAATATCCCTTTGCTTCGCCTTCGATCTCATCAAATCGGATCGGAACAGGAGAGACCTCTGTGATTGCTTTCATAAACAGCTCATAATCAGCAACCGCCTCTGTTAATTCCTCAGGAGCCAGTGTTTCAATGGGCTCTCCATCCGTCTGACTGATGTCGAAAACGGTCGTTGGCTTAAAACGCGGGATGATCACTTCAACTTCCTCTGTCTTTGGTTTTCCATTCCCGTCAAGAAGTGGCTTGTTATTTTGATCCAGAATTTCCTGTTCCCTTTTTCTCTTGATCGGAGCAGGAGCAAGGATCGTAATTCCTTTTTCCCCTTTTTTCACCTGTCTACCCATTGACTGCCAGTTTCGGTATCCGGTAACAAGGGTTGCATCCGGTCTCTGCATCGCAATCAAGAGTGTATTATTAAATGAATATCTGTGAAACTTCGACATGGTCTGCAGATACTGGGCATATTTATCACCGGTAAAAATATTCTCCACGCCAGTCTCCAAAGATTTCAGGATGCTGTTCATATCCTTTCCCGCAACCGGAAGTGGGATAGTAGCTGACTGAACTGCTTCAATATTATTTTCTCTGTTCATTTGAACTCCTTTCTAAAACCCCGCCGGTTTCTAATTCCGACGGGGCTTCTCATACACATATTTTTAAAGTGACATATCATTTGCTTTATGCTTCGGTTTATGTACCGGCTGAGACATATTTGCATCTTTCTTATCGGGCATTGTCTGTTCCTTTCCCTTTGCTTTCTGGCGTTCCTCAAAAGCTGTTGCCTTTTCAAAAATCTTGTCTCTGGTATCATAGTGATACACTTCATCTGCCAGCTTTTCTGCCGGTTGTACCTCTGTGTTATTTACAGCCATTACCATCGCTTTTAACTCATGAGAAGTCATCACTCCATCATCAGGAAGAACCAGCATTTCATGCACTGAAGAAGGTAATATATAATAATCGCCCTTAAATTGTTCTCCGATCAGATCCATATATCCAGGATAAAAGAGAACTGCAGCACCATCCATCGTCTGTTCATTTGTAACAATAGTAAGCGGGACTGCCATATCCTGAGACATATCTTTAATCATCATTTCAATTTCCTGTTCCGGAACACCTGCAGCCCTCATGTCATGTCTTGCCATATTCTCCAATACCGTATTCAAGGATTCTATATGGGCAGGAAATAATCTGGGACTGCTATTCAGTGCATCAATATGAAGCTGTTCTTTTGAAACACCAAAAAGTTTCATCATATCATTGTTCACAATCGAATATGCAATTCCTCCTGCTCCGGACTCAATTAACACATGATAAGTAATCGCCAGATTTTCCACTCTTGTATGCGGAACGTTAGACAACATTTCCTGATTTCGATCTGCATCCGATACTCTGATAAACAGATTATTTTTTGCAAAATCATAATCTGTGAGAAGCCCCATATGAACAGACATCGGGGTCATTTGTACCACCTCTGCCATCTGTTCCATAATCTGATCCAGATTAAATCGCCCCCTTTGTAACTGTTCATAGAACATATTCAGATTGATTGTCGGTGAAATATTCTGGTTCTCGTTTCTTACTGTCATTCCCAGATAACTTTCATTCAGCTTTTCATGGGGATAGAGATCAACAATGGCATTTTCATACTCCATCGGAAGATAATCTTTGATTGTTTCTTTTACGTTTGCTACAAATTTTTCAAATTCCATATTCTTCATCCTTTCCTGATTTCATTTTCTATTTCTTCTTGCCTTTTCCAGAAGGCTTTTTACTCGGAAATTCCAGGGAAAAATTCACACGATCTTCATTCGCATCCATGATCAGATCTGCTTCGAAATACATATTTTTCTTGACAGAATACAGATCCTTTACCCGGACTTTTCCACTTTTTAAAAGCTCGGCAGCCATGCGTTTATCAATGGTTTTCTGCATCCGCTCCAGATATTTTGTTTCCTTCCAAAGGGCAAATCGACATTCTCTGTTACTGCAGTAGAAGTTCTTTTTCCCTTCATAGACCAGACTTCCGCATACCGGACAAGTTCCGATGCTTTCCCTTGTCTGGAATCTTCTGGTTTCTTCCTCCGGAATCGTGTCACATCCATTCAGCATCATAGTGATCATATTCTTAATTCCGGTCATAAATCTGTCCGGGGTAATCTTGCCCTTTTCCATTTCAAGAAGCTGATTTTCCCATTCCGCTGTCATGCTGGCTGATTTCAAAAAGTCGGGCAGGATCTCAATCAGAACCTTTCCATCTTCTGTAGGAATGATCTGTTTTCCCTTACGGACGGCATACTGGGAATGTACCAGTTTTTCAATGATTCCTGCTCTGGTTGCCGGAGTACCCAGTCCCTTTTTCTCCGTATCCTCATCGAACTCCTTATTCCCGGCTGTCTCCATTGCTGCAAGCAGAGTATCTTCACTGTACTGTTTCGGTGGGGAAGTGAAATGCTCCAATTTATCAGCTGCCACATTGTAAAAGATCTGTCCGGGAGCCAGATTAGAAAACCGGTCTGTTTCCACATTTTCGAGATTTTCCATTGCCAGCCCTTCTTTGTTTTTGAAACACTCTTCATAAAGCTTCCATCCCATCTGCTTTACCGCTTTCTTTTTTGCAGAAAACAACTCGTTCTGGCACTTCACGGTAATATCGGTTTCTGTGAAAATATGATCTTTTTCAGTGGCTTCCACCATACGGACACAGATGAGGAACAATACCTTCTGTTCCCAATCCTTTAACTGTGACAGATCACAATCTGTTAATTCCACCGTTGGGATAATGGCATGATGATCGGACACCTTCTTGTTATTCAGGACAAGCTTGACATTTGGTTTCTCCGGCTGATCAAAGGGACCTGTCAGCTGATACTTTTCATGAATTCTCCGAATCACATTTCCTGCCGTTACCTCCATATCCTCTGTCAGATACTGGCTGTCAGTTCTAGGATAGGTGATCAGTTTCTGCTCATACAGAGACTGTGCTGCATTTAACGTCTGCTGGGCAGTCATACCATAATGTCGGTTCGCTTCCCTCTGCAAAGTAGTCAGATCATAAAGCTTCGGTGGTCTTACAGTCTTATCTGTTGAACGTATTTCTTCCACAACAGCATCGCTTCCCTGGCAAAGAACTCTCAGTTTTTCTGCTTCCTTTTCATCAAAGATTTTCTGTCTTTCTACCTGCAGACCATCCAGATCCAGTTCCACATTGAAATACTTTTCCTTTTGGAATGAGGAAACAGCTCTGTCCCTGTCTACCAGCATGGCAAGCGTCGGTGTCTGGACACGCCCCACAGTCAGCTTCTTATAATATTTACTGGTGTAAGCTCTGGTTGCGTTCATTCCTACCAGCCAGTCTGCCTGAGCTCTGCACACAGCAGCATCGGCAAGGTTTTCATATGCAGACGCATCTTTCATTTGAGAAAATCCCTCGCGGATGGCTTCATCTTCCATAGAACTGATCCACAGTCTTTTTACCGGTTTTCTGCTCCCTGAAAGATCATAGACTCTCTTGAAGATCAATTCTCCTTCCCGTCCTGCATCACAGGCATTTACTACATAGTCGATATCCGGACGGTTCAGCAGCTTCTTTAACACATAGAACTGATCCTTCTTATCCTTTGACACTGCCAGTTTCCACTCCTGTGGAATAATGGGCAGATCCTCATAGTTCCATCTGCTGAATTTCTCGTCATAGGCATCCGGAGCCACATATTCAGCAAGATGTCCAAGACACCAGCTGACGATACAATCCTTTCCTTCCAGATATCCGTCTTCACGTTTCTGTGCGCCGATCACATCCGCAATGGATCTGGCTACGCTTGGTTTTTCTGTAATTACTAAATACATATTCTTACAACTCCTTTCACTTATATGGGAGCTGCGTTGCCCTTATACAACATCAGCTCCCACCTTTTTGGATTTATTCCTGTGATTCGACTTTCTCTTCCGGATTGTCTGATTCCTCATCCTCATTGATGGTCTCCAGCCCGTCATCCATTTCCAGACCTTCATTTTCAGAATCATCATCTTCCTGCTTCGGTTTGTAGATCTTGAAGTAGTAATAGCCTGCAATACCCGCTACAGCCAGAAGAAGGATCACAAACAGACCAGAATTTGTTGTAGCTTTATCCTGTTTGTCTTCCTGTGTTTCTTCTTCAACAGCCACACTGCTCTCCGTATCGTCTGTATGCTCGTCCTCCAGGACTACAGAAGGGGCAGTCTCTAAAGTCTGCTGCTGATCCTCATCCAGAAATTCTTTAAGGTCATTTTCATCAATCTGAGACAGCATGTACACGTTGTTCGTTGTTGCCGCCCGGTCAATTACGATATAAAATGTATTGTTATTCTTTGTTTTAATCGTCAGAAATTCCTTACTGGAATCATCGGTAATGTCATCCCTTACCTCTCCGTTACCAGGAACAGAGAACGGATCGCCATTTTCCTCGGTATGAGTATCCTCAACCACCGGTTCCTCCGTTTCTGTTGTTGATTCCTCCTGAGCTGCCTCTGTGCCCTGATCCACATACGCAAAAGCAGTAGCCTGACTGCCAAAAAGCATCATAGCTGCTGTCAAAAGCACCACCAGTTTTTTATTCAGTTTCTTCCATTTCACCATATTCATTTTCCTCACTTTCTCTTTTTTCTTCCTGAACAACAAAGGAGCCAGATTCTTCTTCTGACTCCCCGCTCGCTACAAATGATATCGTTCCATCCTGGATTCCGTTTAGCAGGTCAAATAATTCCTGCCCTTTTAATTTCATTCCACGGATGCTTTTGATCATTTCGTTATTTTCTTCCTCTTTCAGCGCTGACCGGACACCTTTCAGATACATTTCCAGATCAGCAATTTTCTTTTCGGTCTTTTCAATCTCATCCAGATACTTTTTAATCTTCCGATTCAAATTTTCACCTTCCTTCTTTTTTATTATTAAGGCAGCCTTCCAAAGCACATAAAATGCTGCTGCCAGTAGGATGTATTGATATTCGCATACTGGATCGGATCCCCGCAGTGAATCATCATTCCATTGCCAACATAAATTCCCACATGGCTGGCACCGCTAGTATTATAGGTTCCCTGGAAAAAGATGAGATCTCCCGGCTTTGCCTGAGACGGTGGAACATAAGTACAGAGACCGCGAAGCCCATCTGCTGTCCGACGTCCATAATTCCATCCATTTCCACAATGATTGACTACCCAGGATACAAACCCGGAACAGTCAAAACTGGTACTCGGTGAAGATCCGCCCCATACATAGGGATATCCCAGATATTTTTCTGCTTCCCGGATCATTCTTGCAAAACGTTCATCCGACAGTGCTTCCGGCGGGATCTCATAGCTCATGCCGCCTCCGGCTCCGGTGATTCGGTTTACATCCCACAAATAATCCCGGTTGCCCAGTGTGGTATTCAATGCATCGTACAGGATTTCCTGTTCCTCTGTCAGATTTGCTCTTGCCACTGCGTCAAAATTTGTATTCGTGAGAGTGACATAGAGGACTCTCTGAGTAGTAGTGGTAGTAACCTCCACCTCCCGGCTGCCATTATCATCTGCCAGAAATGCTTCCCATGTCTGATGACCGTGGGCACTGGCTGCGGAATGGCTGTCATAATACACGTCAAAAGCAACCCCATACCTGGCAAAATTCCCTGTATCCTCAACGGTATATTCCACACCATTCATGATCACTTTCGTTCCCATAGGCACGATCGGATTATTTGCGTCTACCGCAATCGTATGATTGGCTGTCGGGTATGCACCGCTGGCTGTTGGTCCGCCGGACCATCTTCCACAACAAATGGAGCAGTTACAATATCCGCTGGTTACCACATTTCCCAGGGATTCTCCCACACGTACTGTTCTCGTTTCTGTGACAGTTTCCGTCCTTCCATGGGTTGACAGATGATACTGTGCCTGAAACAGATCCTGTAATTCATCCTTTACATCGTCATAGGTATATCCACCATACTTTGCGGTCAGGTATGAAGTCAGATGATACGGATTATGCCCGATTTCGCTGACATTGTACTGATAGGAATCGTAATCCGGATAAGAGGATTCCATGTTGTTGATCTGACGGTTTAATGCTTCTTCCATAGCAGCATAAGCATTTTCTGCAGCATAGATATCCGCATCGGTGCTGGGATAGGTTGTCATACCGATCACGGAAGCTCCACCCTGAATCGAAGCACTGCAGCTTCCCAGAGAGACTGCAATCAGCATAAAAATGAGCGAAAAAATACCGATACCAAGAAACACGGTACGGTTTCGCCTTACGATTTCTTTTAAAGCAATCTTGGCTTTTACCGTCATGTTCTCGACACCGGCAATCGTTGTTGCTCCCCCGAGACTTCCTGCTGTTTTTCCAGCTCTGGCAGCCCGGTAGGCATCTTTATATTTTTTTCTCTGGAAGAAGCGGTTTAGCAAACGCTTCTTTTCTGCATTTTGCACTGAATCCCTGGCAGTTCGGTCTGCTGCTTCCTTCGCAGCATCAAACTTCAATCTGGAAGCCTCCGGAGCATCCAGATTCATCCCTTTTCTGTGTGCTTTCACATCACTTCTCTGGCTTCTTAACTGTGCTCTGCGCAGACTGTGGGCTGCTTCATCAGCAGCTGCAATCACTGCACCGGAACCATCTACAGCAGCATTATCATCTCCATCCTCTGTTATCTGATTTCTGGCATATAGTGCCGCACCGGCTGCTACCTTTCGACCCATTCCTGTTCCGGCTCCGTGGATCATGCCGGATCCTTCATCACCAAAAGAAAGCCTACCCGATTTTTCCTGTTCTTCTGTCAGTCTCTTTCGAGCACGTTTCTTCTTTACTTGATCTTTCTGATCCGAGATACCGGATACTTCCGGAATCTGTTCCTGAGAATGAAGCTTTCCCTGGTACCGGCTGTCCTTTTTTTCTATGATTCTTTCACTGCTTGCTTTTGAAAAAGTTCTTGCAGGTCTTTCTTCAGATGCAATATCCGAAGACATTCTTAATTCCTGCACATACCTTCTCATGCGTCGGTTATCAGTTCTTCCAGAACTGTCCGACAACCTTTTGCCAGGAGCCGCATTTTTCTCATCCCGCTCCTTACTGTCAAGTTCAGGTTCATTCCGGCTTTTCTGGCCGATTTTCTTCACAGAACCTTCCCGGAGTGTTTCTTCCGTCAGACCTTCTCTTGTCATTTTAGAATAGATCTTGTCTTTCGCTATATATTCCTTTCCTGCCAATCATTCACCTTCTTTCATTCTCAATTTGTTTACCAATCACAACCATCCGCCCGTTTTTATGGGAATACTCACAGGTTGACAGTGTGATCAGCTTATCTCCATACCGGGCTGTATAACCTGTGTCGTAATATGACCGTTTTTTACATTCTTTGACAAATTCCAGATAATCCTCAGCATTTTCTGCCTTGGTAAAAGAGTAGTATTCAAAATCATGCCCGGTATACACCGGAATAGCAAAGGCTGCTATGACCTGATACTGTTCCTTCCCATGAAGTGTGCTGTACTGGATGATCGGATGTTCCTGATAGAATTCTTCTGACTTATAACGATCCAGAGCTGCAAACACTTTTCCTGAACTCATATGATGACCATAGATAATCAGGTTGTCTGCATCTTCCGGATCACAAAGTTCTGAGAGAAATGGTGTCCCACTCACATCGTATTCTTTCTCAAAATTTCTTCGGAGATAGAAGTTCTTTTCCTCCGGATGATACATGACCGGATAATCGATTGCTGTCCCTTCAATCTTTATCCATCCAATGCAGTCCGGATTCTTTTCATGTAAAGCCAGAAGGCCAGAATCAACAATAGCAGAAGGATTACTGTCTCCCTCAGCATCATCTTTTTTATCATTGGTTTCCTGTTCTTCATGGATTTGTCGAATAGAGTCGAATCCTGTTTCGCTTTTTCGATCTTCCAGATACATTCCCATCAGAAAATAGAGGCTGATGGAGAGAAGGATAATGGAAACTACAAACAGAATCCTCGATATCCATTTTCTCATTTTCTTTCTGCCTCCAGTTTCTTTCGTTCCTCGACTTCCTCCGGTTTTGTTGTCATCAAGGAATACAGTTTCAGACTCTTATCGAACTTATCCTTGAATGGAATGATGATATTTCCATAGAAAAGGAGACCTTCGCCTTCCCCGGAATTTGTTACATAGGATAACTGATACGGTGAAATGTTCAACTGTTTCGCCAGAATCTGCCTGTCGCCTGCAGCTTGATTCAGCATCAGGATAAAATCACTGTTTTCAAAGATATTTTCAATCTCCCGGCTGGCCAGAAGATCTTTGATGTTCTGCGTGATTCCTGTTGGAATTCCACCCCATTTACGAAATCTCTTCCAGATTTCCACAGAATAAGCTGCGGTCTGTTCCTCTTTCAGAAGAAGATGGAATTCATCGATATAGTATCTGGTAGATTTCTGTGAGCCCCGGTTAATGGTAACACGGTTCCATACCTGATCCTGGACAATGAGCATTCCCAGTTTTTTCAACTGTTTACCCAGCTCCTTGATGTCGAAGCAGACAATCCGATTATTCAGTTCCACATTTGTCTGATGGTTAAACACTTTCAGAGAACCATTAACGTAGATTTCCAGTGCTGTTGCAATACGCTGGGCCTGGGGCTCTTTCTGCTTCCTCAGGCAGTCATACAGATCTCCCAGTACCGGCATATTTTCCGGTTTCGGATCTGCAAAATATTTCTGATATACAAGGGGCAGACACCGGTCGATCACTGACTTTTCCTCTGCCTCAATACCATTTCTGGTTCCCATGATCAGCTCACACAACGACAGGACAAAATCTGACTTCACACCCAGCGGATTATCATCATCGGAATAATCCATATTGATATCCATGGGATTAATATAATCCTTGCTGGTCGGAGAAATGTGGATAACCTGACCGCCGAGGGCATGGACCAGTGGATAATATTCTCCCTCCGGATCTCCGATGATAATATCGTCATTTGTCACGAAAAATGCATTGGTGATTTCTCTCTTAGCCGCAAAAGATTTTCCGGATCCAGGTGTACCGAGAATCAGCCCATTCGGGTTTTTCAGCTTCTTTCGATCTACCATAATCATATTGTTGCTGAGGGCATTCAGTCCGTAATAAAGGGATTCTCCGCCCATGAACAATTCCTGTGTTGTGAAAGGAACAAAAATAGCAGTGCTGGTAGTCGTCAGTGCCCTTTTGATCGGCACATGATTGACACCAAGCGGAACACTGCTCATCAGCCCTTCCTCCTGTTGATAATCCAGACGCCTTAACACACAGTTATATTTCTGAGCGATACCGGCAGTCTGGAATACTGCATTTTCCAGATCCTGTTTACTTTTTGCTGTATTCAAAAAGAGCGCAGTTACCAGGAACATACGCTCATTTCGTGACTGCAGATCTTCCAGAAGTCTCTTTGCCTCGCCGCCATACGTATTCAGGTCTGACGGGATGATGTCCATATCATATCCGGAACGAACTGCCTTTTTCTGTTCTTCAATTTTCATACGGTTGATATCTGTCACCTTGCTTTTTACAAGCTTGATGGCTTTCATCTGATCTACCGACTGCACATGAAGGTTTACGATCAGATCCTTATCCATATCCAGAAACTCTGCCAGCATTTTATCCGTAAGCTCCGGAGCCAGAATCTGCAGATAGGAGACTGCGCCAATCGTTATCCCCATCTGGAATGTCTTCCCTTCTTTAAATACAAAGCTGGTCGGTGCCACATAGTCCTTTGTACTGAGACCGGTCCGGATCATGGATCCATAATCAAACTGGAAATCGGCACTGGCATCCGGATTAAATGTTTCATACATAATCTGAAGCCGCTCCACACCATTCAGGGGATATGCCGGTACACCTAGCACCTTGAAATTATTCAGGATATCCGACTCGATACGTTCCAGCTTCGGTTTCGCCAGCTTGATATTCTCCGCTTCGATAGAAAACGTGATATATTTTGACTTTACCAGACCGTTATTACCCTTTGCCAGTTGATTTTTAAGCATCTGTGCATATTCCATGCGGACATCATCAAACTCATCATGCTGAGGCCGGATACGGATCACATTCTCAAATTCCTTCATATTACTTTTGTGATTGATAAAGCTCAGCTGGAAATGGATGCTGCTGTCAAAATAGTTGAGGAAATCACACCAGTTTTCAAAAATAGCATTCTTATCCTCATTCTGTGCCAGCTGATAGTTGATATCATAAAACCGGATACATTTAGAATATGTATTCCCCTGTACCCGGCAGATCCCATCCTTTCCCATCTCTTTGTATCGGATCGTCTTTTGTACCGAAAGCCGCTTTTCTTCTTTTTTCTTTGACTTTTTGGTGCTGTTATTTTTTCTTTTTGCCACCTGTCTTTCCTCCCTTCTTTCCTCTGACTGCATTTTTCGAACCGATTGTTTCCGGATTCGATTCATAATAATTCTCTGTTTCATAGGTTCTGACCGGTGGCCGGAACACTTTTACATTCAGGATGTGCAAAATCACATCCTCGAGATGCATCCCATCTTTTTCATACATGGCAAACATAAATGCCGGCAACATTAGAATCACCATAACGGTAGCCGCATTTGACATTCCAAGTATTCCTCTTGTGAGAAAATAAAACGGAATACCAATCGCTGCACCGATACCTATGCAGATGATCTGTCTCTTTGTCAGATTAAAAGCCACTTTGTTTTTTACTTTTGTCAAATCCTTTGGAACACTGACATATGCCATGGTTTATCTCTCCTTCCTGTGATTAATTTAATGGGCATTAAAAATGGACTTGCTCAGGGATCCTGTCTTAAACAAACTAAAACACAGGATGACTGTATAAGCCATTACGCCAAATAATGAAGAACTCAGATTATCTGAATACTGGATACCCGCTACCAGCACAGCATAGATAGCGACGCAAACCATCATCAGAAATGCCTGGAATGCCAGGGCAAAGAGTCCTCTGAAATAATTGGTTCCGATCTGTCCCCACTCTCTGTTGCTCATTGTGGCGAACGGAATCGGCGCGACCGAAGTATAAAGGTAAATCTCAATCATACGTCCATATAGAATTACGGTGATCAATACGGACATGATTCTCATACAGAAGCTGACGATCAGGGTTTCCAATGCCAATACTACTAATTCTCCAATCTCCATGGCTTCCAATGTAGCCTCCAGATCGGTCAATGCCGAACTGATATCAATGGCTGTACTGCCTGTGACCACACCGGATGCAGCATTTACTACATGCTGACCTACATCAAAAACAGCCATTGTAATCGTAAAAGTATTGCTTACCAGATACACTGCGATCCACATCTTCACAAAGTATTTGAAGAACATCCATGTATCAATATCATGCATGTTATTACGCTCAGTAAGCATGGAAATCAGTTCATAGCAGAGCACAAACGTAATGATGATACCTGCAATCGGTAAAATTACCGAATTGGACAGGTTCTGGATCATACTGAATATGCTGCCATTCCATCCCTGGGGAGTCTGTCCAACCTGGCTTGCAATCTCACCAGTTTTCTGATTGACATCAGTAAACATCTGATCCAGGTTGGAATTGATCATCCCTGTCAGGAGTTCCCTCATCCATTCTTCGATCGCATCAAAAATCTGATCGAACATGGATAACTACTCCTTTCTCTTAACCAAACAGTCCACTAAGAAGCGGAATTAACTGAGTACCGATGAGGATTACACCACCACCGCTCATAAGCTGTTTGATTCCCTGAGACTTTGCCCCCGGATTGTCATTTCCATAACCTTCCATCAGGTTGATGACACCCCAGACTCCAAGGCCGGCCCCGATGGCAACTACCAGTGTCTGCAAAATATTAATTGCGCTCGTAAAAAATCCCATATATTTTTTCCTCCTTCATTTGATTTTTCTTTTCTTCTTTCTTTTTCCGGTGTTCCTATCTCCCCAGGAACAGGGCGATCTGTTTCTTATCCTCATACAAACCTCCATCAAACAAAAAAATCCGCTCCCTATGGAACGGTTCTCAATACTGTCTGCTTCCTATTTCTTTACAGGCTCCACAAGCAGGAGCAGATATGCCATATGAGTTGTCAACTCTGCCATTTCATCATCGAATAAAAATGTCGAAGCTACCACCTCTCCTGCGGCATATCGGTTGTCACATCTGGACCGGAGCTTATCAATCAGCTCACCAAAATATGCTTTACACTTTTCCGTGGGGATCAATGCTGTAATCTTCTCCATATGGAGGATAAACGGAATATAATCCTCTTCAATAGAAGTAAATTCAAATACAAAGAGGGATTCACTTCTCCCCCTGCGTCTCATTGGTCTAATCCACATATCGTTCTCCTTCCTCAGCCTCTATGGCTGCAATGTCTTCTTTCGTTATTTCGTATTCATGCATTTCAAATGCTGTATCCCTGGAAATAACCAGCTTGTGTTCCAGATACTTTTCGATATCGAACTCATTTTTCCTGTTGTAATCAGAAAGTTCCTTATACCTTCTGTGCTTCGTAATATCATATTTGTCACTGAAAAACGGACGAACACCCCGAAGCTGCAGGATACACTTATTGCCATCCATGACTGCCAGCTCATCCCGGCTCATCAGATCTTTTCCTGTCTTCTGATAATTCAGTCCATAGGAGCGGTTATTCCCTCTGGTATCTGATGTGTTATACAGATCAATGGTCTCTTTTCCCAGTGTCTCGGATATCTCCTTTAGGGTAGAACTTTCTTTTCCACCAAGAAATAAGACCGTATCACAGTTGCCTATGATGGTTTCTGCCGCATCCTTATAGATTGTTTTTAGCTGGGACTGTGACTGCAAAATAATAGAAGCCGATATTTCGCGGCTTCGGATCGTAGCAATCAGCTTGTCGAATTTTGGAATCTGCCCGATATTACTGAACTCATCCAGCAACAGACGGACATGATAAGGCAATCTTCCTCCATGCTCATCATCTGCTTTATCGCAAAGCAGATTGAAAAGCTGGGTGTACATGATAGCAACAATAAAGTTGAAGGTGTCATCTGTATCACTGATAATGACAAACATGGCTGTCTTCTGGTCTCCCAGCATGTCAAGCTCCATCTCATCGTATCGTGTCAGCTCCCGAAGCTCTGCAATATCAAATGGCGCTAACCTGGCACCACAGCTAATTAAGATAGATTTGGCAGTTTTTCCGGCTGCCAGCTTATATTTGCGGTACTGGCGTACTGCAAAATGTTCCGGATTCTCCGCTTCCAGTTCCTCAAACAGTTCATCCACAGCATTTTTGAATTCTTCATCCTCTTCTCTGGTTTCACTGGCATTGATAAATTCCAGCAGGGTAGAGAAGTTCTGTTCTTCCTCCGGAGCTTCATACCAGATGTATCCGATCAGGGCGGTGTACAGAAGACGTTCCGCTTTTATCCAGAAATCCTCAGCTGCTTTTTCACCTTCTCCTTTCGTATTTGCAATGATCGTATTGACCAGTTTCAGAATGTCTTTCTCACTCCGAATATAATGGAATGGGTTGTAATGCATGGACTTTTTGAAGTTTATCGTATTCAGCACTTTGATCCGGTAACCATGTCTGACCAGCATAGTGCCGCATTCCACAATGATCGTACCTTTTGGATCTGTAACCACATAAGATACGTTATCCGGCATCTGCATAAGATTGGGTTTTACATAGAATCGTGTCTTACCGGATCCGGATCCACCGATGACGATCACATTTTTGTTTCTTGCGAACTTCGGAAGTTTCGGTCGGCTGTTCATGGTCAGTCTTTCCGTCTGCGTCAGGATGATATTATTTTCGAATACCGGATCAATGAATGGCTCAATGTCTTTTTCATTTCCCCATCTTGCAGAACCGTATTCTTCGCCCTGCCGGAACTTTTTTGCATTTTTCCCTTTCATGTACACAACACAGCGGAGAAGTAACGCCCCGATGATACCGGCTAAAAGATCCCGGATGTGGAAGCTTGGTATCCACGACTGGAAAGCAACTGGAAGATTCATCAGCATAACACCAAGCTTTTGAACCACAGTTCCGCCGATACAGTGCCGGTAAAGCCATGCACATTTCTCTACCACATAGAAAGCGATGAGATAGGGAATATTCATTGCAACCAGCTTTTTAACACTGACCTTTGATAAGCTTTGCCGGATTGCTATTTCCAGCTTTCCCGGACTTCTGGCTTTTGGTTTCTTTTTACTCATCGCTGCTGTCCCCTCACTTTCTGTTTCACTTTTTCTCTCTGGCGGTGTTTAACGTTCATCTTCTGCACAGACTTCTGCAGTTTCTTCCGCACAGAAGGCTTTTTTGATTTCTTCATGGAAACTCCTGCATATTCCTTAAATGCAGCTGTCATTACATCCACATCCTTCGCCTTAAAGAACACCAGATACCTTTGTGGTGTCACACTGTCATCCCTTTTCAGGCTGTAATCAATGCCATATTTCCGGGCAACCCGGTCAAAGGATTTGATATTCTGGTTTGTGATCTGAATATTGGTCAGCTGCGCTCCCTGTTCCTGCAGCTGCTTGATTGTCTGCTTGCCATGGGGCTTTTTCTTTTCCTGTCTTTGTTTTTCTTTTTCAATTCCACGCTCCCTGGCCTGACCCTGCTTTTCTGCCTGTTTGATCTGCGATGATTTCTGGCCTTCACGCTCTAACTCCATAAGAAACTTTCTCATGGCGGCTTTTACCATAGAAGCAGTAATCCTGGCTCCCTGTACACTGAGCGTAATAATCTTCTCATTTACCTCTTCCTGCATTTATCCACCTTCCTTCTCAATCAGGGGAAGAATTCCCTGTTCTTTTAAAAACTCATATAAAAATCTTCTGCCTTTCTGCGTCCATTCTGTCTGGATCCTTACGACCGGACCGGTGCGGTTTGGGTACATATAGATTGTCCTGCTCTGGACATAACCCTTCCCAGCATAATCAGCATATAACACCCATTGGTCATTAACTTTATACTGGATTCTCATATCATGAAGAAGCCGGTTAAATGAAACCGCGCTGTACCCATAATCTTTTGCAATCTGTGTGACCAGAACAGATGAGGGGGAATTCATAATCAGATCCAGATAAGCAGCTTTCGGTGCCATATCTTCCAGAAGCATCTGCTGTTTGATTAGCTGGTCGCCAAGCTCCGTACATTGTTCCTGCAGCTTTGCAATCTGGGTATTCGCCAGCTGTAATGCCCTTGCCATCACCTGTTCCGGCTGATTCCATGCTTTTTCCAGTTCCAGAAAATACTGGCGGTACAGTTTTCCTTTTTCATTCCGAAGAAGCATACAGATATGCTTTGCCATATCCACCGTAATATAATGGTCAACACTGCATCTGCCTCCGGTACTTTTATTCATTTTTGGATAAAAGTCCTGGCCACTCACAAAACCAAGGGAAATAATACGGTCGATCCAGACACTGTACTGTGTCTTAATACCCAGAGCCTCATACAGTTCTCTGGCACAGATTAAGGGACGGTCATTTTTAACTTCCACTCGCAGCATCGGTATCATAGCATCCGCCTCCCTTTTTCCCGCGCATTTCTTTTTGGAGTTTTGCAATACAGTATCCGATACAGGGTGTATGTTTCCCATAGGGGCAGGTTTTGCAGTTCCCTTCCTCATAATCATTTGGCTCCTTCTTTTCCTCCGGCATCAGGTAATAACATTCCGGCAGAATACAACCTTTGTTTTTGCCCTGCCACCAGTAGCAGTAGTCACAAGACTTTGGCTTGTCTTCCAGATACTTTCTTCCATCAATCTTTGCTCCCGGTAATATCGTTTCTTTTCTTCCCATGTTTTTCCTCATCTTTCTGAAATGCATTAAGGGCATTCATGGATCTCCTTTCCGATTTCCACAAATGCCCTTATGCTTCTGGTTCGTCATTATTTTGTTTCTAAGTTACTATTTACGCTTTCTTCTGATTCCAAAAGCGACTCCAAGACCACCGGCACCGATACCGAGCAGAAGCAGCCACAATTTCATGTTGCGTTCATCCCCTGTTTTCGGTGTATCAGCCTGAACAGCCGGTTTTGCTTCATCCACCATTGTTACATGCTGAACCTCTCCGGTATCCTTCACTTCAAATTCCACATCATTTGCTACCAGATATCCATCCGGTGCAGTTTCTTCACGAAGTGTATATTTTCCGATCGGGAGCATTTCAATATAATGTGCTTTTTTTGTGGAAGTCCAGCTTTCCACAACCTTTCCATCCTTGTCCAGGATCGTAAGTTTAGCACCAGGAAGTTCCTTCCCTGCAATATCCTGTTTAGAGATTTCCACTTTTGTCACATCATCCTTCATCTGATGCTTCTGAATCTCAGCAGTATTCTCTACGGTAAACTCTATACTTTCTGCTGTCACGTATCCATCTGCAGGCTGCGTTTCTATCAGAGTGTATTTCTTACCTACTACCAGCTCTTTGATCACATGAGCTTCTTCTGTAGAAGTCCACTCATCAACAGTGTTTCCATCCTCATCTACCAGTTTCAGCTTACATCCCGGTATTTCTTTTCCACCAGTCAGATCAGTCTTCGTAATCTCAACCGTTGTTGCTTCATCCTCAAAAGTAAGATCGACAACAACAGAATCTTCATTTTCACCGGCATAGGAAACAGTAAATTCCTGTACTTCCTCTGCATTTACAAATCCGGCTGGCGCATAGAGTTCTTTCACATAATATTCAGCATCGATTGGAAGATCAGCAACAAAAGTAATTTTGCCTTCGGCATCGGTTGATTTCAGCTCGATGATCTCATCTGCTTCAATCAGCACCTTTCCGGTAGTAGAGGATTTGATATCTTCTTTGGCATAAATACCAAATACGCTGCCTTCCAGTACACGATCCTGATCCTTTTCTTTTTTCAGTACATTAATGATTACTCTCTGACGGTGATTCTGCCAGTCATCATTGTAAGTAACTACCGGTGTATTCTGATCCACATAGCTCAGATCTACATGGCGGATCTCTGAATCCAGTACATATCCGTGGGCTGTTCCAACTTCTTTGACATAGTATTTACCCAGTGGAAGATCTGTCAATTTTGCAATGCCGGTTTCATCTGTAGTGATCGTTGCCACCAGATCATCCGCCTTATAATAATCTTCACTGACACCATCTGCTGCTTTGATATCCTCCTCTGCATACACCTCAAAAGTAACATCTGTCAGACTGCCGGTAATATAATGGAAAATATGTTCCACCACACCTTTGATCTGATCCACAAGAGATACATCATCCAGAAATTCTCCCTTTTTATTCAGAATCAGTTCTGCAACCGGCACTTCGTCTTTCATTTCCACTCTCTGGATTTCTGCAATATCTTCAATCGTAAAAGTGATATCATTTGCAACAAGGTATCCATACGGAGCAAATTCTTCGCGAAGTATATAGGTCTCTCCAACGGTCAGACGTTTGATCACATGGGGTTCGTCTTTGGAAGATTCCCAGCTGTCGATGATATTTCCATCCTGGTCAAGTACCTGCAGGTACGCACCATCCAGTTCTTCGCCTGTGGTGATATCGGACTTCGTGATTTCCACAACTGTCGGCTCGTTTTTCTTAACTGCTTTCAACTCAACGGTCTGAATTTCCTGTCCCTGATAAGAAGCATCAAAGCTCAGAATCTCATCAGAAGAAACAAAACCGGCAGGAGCATGAAGCTCTTTCACATAATACTGTCCGAGAGGCAGATCCAGTGTACATTTTGCCTGACCATTTTCATCGGAAGTCATCTCCTGAAGCAGGGTATCTGCTTTTACGATTACCTGGCCATCTTTATTGATGATATCTTCTGTATTGTAGATTCCGAAGACAGCACCCGGTACGACATTTCCATTATCTGCATCCTGTTTCTCGACAGAAATCGACACTTTCTGTCTTTCATTGGTGAAGGACACCTGGTCAAATACAACCGGGGTATTCTGATCTGCATATACAAAAGCAGTTTTCTCACTCTTCTCATTATGAACGAAGCCTTCCGGCGCTTCGGATTCTTTTACATAGTATTCGCCAAGAGGAAGATTCTTCACATAAGCAAATCCTTCATCATCTGTAGTGATCTCTGCCACAAGGGCATCCTTTGCATAATACAAGGTACGGTTTCCATTTTCATCCACCTGATGATCGGCAGTATAAATATCTTCTGCAGCATATACTTCAAATGTAACGCCTTTCAGTCCACACAGCTCATACTGGAAATCATAATCATAACCGGTAAGAAGTTCGCCCTGTTTGAAAATGGTCAGTTCACCCTTAACCGGGTGGTTCTCATATTCCACTTCAATAATGGCATCTTCGCTGGTCGGATCGATCATATAGGCTGTGTTAGTATCTACAGATACCGTTACATAAGCAGAAGACTGTGTATATCCCTCCGGTGCAGTCACTTCTTCGATTCTGTAATTTCCGATCTTCAAATTGTTCGGAAGGATCAGATATCCATTCGCATCGGTAAAATATGATTTGTGAACTTTGGTAGAAGGATAAGTAGTAACCTGCTCGACATATTTCTGATGATCCAGATCATATACTTTAAATTCTGTATTTGCCAGAAGCACACTCTTCTTTGTTTCATCATCTTTCTTGATGATCTTCAGCTTTGCCTCAAATTCCTTATCTAGAAGCACACGCCATACCTGCGGAGTGTCTGGGTGATTCTCATTGATTGTAACGATAAAATCATCCACCGGTTCATAGTTGTGTTTACTGGTTGTCTCTTTTACCACGTATGTTCCATACGGAAGTGGAATAGAGCAGGCATAACCCTTTTCATCTGTAAACATCTCTGTTTTTCCATCTGCTGTGATAACAACTGGATTCGCAGAAGAGAAATCATAAGACCCATCTGCTTT